>DMAP01000115.1 GCA_003446975.1 Clostridiales bacterium
AACCAACATCTGAAAGTAAATAGGTCCTTTTTCTATTTGAAATGCTTTGACAAGATCTTCTGTCATTTGGATTATCCTGTCCTTATGATGGGAATAGTATTTTGATGGATAATGATGGGCTGCACAGATTCCAATATGGGGTCCAGTGTCGAAAGTCACACGGTCAGTGACGGATAGTATATGTGTTTTCCCCTCCACAACCCAACCTGAGACAGTGATTTCCTCGTTTGGATAATAGGATTCCCATAGAATCTCTGATTCTTTGGTGAAGGAAAAAGACTCTTTCATGGCATCGGCTAAATCCGAAAGTTGGTTTACTTTCAAAACACCTCGCTGACCCTGGCTGTCATAGGGCTTAATAACCATGGGAAATTTAAGCGTCGCCATGTCAACATCTCGGAGTGTTTGTTTCAAATAGCCAAAACTGACAGTGGGTATATTGTTTTGTGCAAATATTGATTTCATTTTTTTCTTATGCGTCAATGAGTAGGCCAAAGCAGAAGAAATGTAGTAAGGCAAATCCAACATTTCCGAAGCACAAGCCCCTAAATAGACAGGTTGGTCGGTTCCTGCAGTGATAATAGCATCGACTTTATACTCTTTGGCCACAGCAGCAATTCCACGGATATCAAATGTCGAGATCATCTTGTGAATATTGGCATATTTTTTGCCTGGAGGGTCCAATAAATAGTCTATCAATATGACCTGGTGCTTTTGTTCATGTAAATATCTCAGTAAAGCCACCTGACAATTTCCTCCACCGAGAACAATCAATTTATAAGTTGGATGACAGTCTGTTTTCATAGGTTGAGCTTCCTTTCAATCTGATATGCCGTTCCTCTCATTTGAAAGGGCTTCAAAAAAGGCCAAGGTGCATAATAAACAATGATTCTAACGAAAAGCAGCAGCTGTTTGAGAAAGGTGTAATTCGACTGTCCCACGCGCCTCTGTTGCTTTTCGTAGTAGACATTTTCGATGTTGTGGGTGTGTTGAACCACTGAAGCGGATATATAAACATATTTATATGGATGATTGAGTATCTTTTGAACAAGTGAGGCTTTCATGATTCTAAAGGAGCTGATCCTCTTATTAGCGGGTTTTTTTAGAAGATAGTTAAATAGCTTGTCGGTCATCTTGGATCCCATATTTCGATATGCCTGGTCATAATGGACATCCGTGATAGCGTATACAATATCGCCCCCGGACATTATTCTTTTCATAAGTGTTTCAATCATCAGTACAGGATGTTGACCATCATCATCCATGGTTAATATATAATCACCTGAGACGAAGCTCAATCCACACAGTATAGCATTTTGCTGACCATAGTTCTTCGTGAGAAAAATTGATTTAATGTTGTAATTCTCTGAGGACAAAGCATCCATGACCTTCCTTGATTGATCATAAGAGCCATCGTCAATCAGTATGATTTCATGATGCCATTGTTGCTCTTTGCATAAAGAGATAATATCCTGACATAATTCATAGATGGTTTTTTCACCATTATAAACCGGTATAACAATAGAAATAATAGGGTTCATCATCATATCTCCTTCAGTATGTCAATGAGTGATTCGCATACATAGTTCACCTGATTCATAGACATATGGTTGTGAAGCGGCAAACGCAAAATCGTTTCGGAAGCCTTCTGGCTATTTGGGAAATCCATCGACTTATAACCTAGCCGATGACCCATTGGCGTGTTATGCAACGGCATAAAATGGAAACGACTATCGATGCCTTTATTGGCAAGAGAATCCTTAATCTGATTACGAAGGAGGGCATTCTCAAAGCGAACGTAAAAAGTATGATAATTGGATTCATTGTAGTGGGGTATCTGGGTCATGCTCTCCAGACCTTTATACCCTACAAAAGAAGATAGATGTTTTTGATAACCCTCGAAGCAAACTTTGCGGGTTATCAAAAAAACTTCATGCTCTAAGAGTTGACTGTACAGCAATGCCATCAACAAATCAGAAGGCGCATAGCTGGATCCAGGATCAACCCATGTGTAGTAGGCTACATCACCTGAAAGAAACTTATTCCGATTAGTGCCTTTTTGAACCATATTCTGTACTTTCTCAAAATTGATGCGGTTATCATTGATGATCAATGCACCGCTTTCTCCACCCTGTATGTTTTTTGTTCCATGAAAACTATAACATCCAATATCCCCGATCGTGCCAAGATATCGACCTTTGTATCGGCTAAAAACTGCTTGGGCGCTGTCTTCCACTATAACCCAGCTGTCTTTTTCCTCTTTGGCTTTCGTGAGGATATCCATGTTGCATGATATACCACCATAATGAACCGGAACAAGCGCTTTTGTGCCTAGTGCGATTCGGTTTAGCATATCATTTTCATCAGGACATAGGGTCTCAAGTGAGATGTCGCAAAACTTGACCTTGCCTCTGTGAAGCAAAACCGCATTGGGGGCAGATGGGAAATTGAAGGACGGAAGAATGACTTCATCATCTTCGGAGATGCCATAAAGCCACATAGCGCTTTCCAAGGCATGGGAACAAGACGTGGTCAAGACCATTTTCCTAATATCAAGGTGAGCTTGGAAAAAATCAAGAACTTTTTTCGTATAGATTCCGTCTGATTGGAAATGACCCGATAAAAGGCATTCATTAATCAGGGATTTTGCATTTTCTGATAATTGCACTTCATTAAACTTGATGTTCATGATTCTCAACTCCTCTTTGATTGTGCCATATGCAAAAGTGATTATACAACAGGATTTACTTATACACAATTACATATTATAATATACATCATGTAAAGGAGGTCAATATGACAAAAATTAATTGCTTTGGTGATATTTGCCCCGTACCAATACTGAAGATAAACAAAGAACTTCCAAAGCTTCACTCAGGGGAAACTTTAGAAGTCGTATGCGATCATGGTTGTGTGGTAGAGTCCATTCGCGACAAGTACCAGCATTATGATGTCAATATAGAAGAAGTGATGAACGGGGTCTGGGAAATCCGAATAATTAAGGATTAACAGAAACTTTTTTCTCCTATTTGTTTAAACATTTGAATGAATTCATCGACAACCTTTGGTTGCGATGTATTTTTTTTGCAAATCATGTAAACATTCATATCGAGCTCAAAATCTTCGATATTGACAATCTTGAACTGCTTATTGTACAGTTCCTCTTTTACAGATATATATGGGAGGAAAGCTAATCCATGTTCTCTGTTGATTGAGGATTTCACCGCCTCTATTGAATCCAAGACAAAAAGAATTTTCAACTGGTCGTAATACCTTTGATGCTTTCTTAAAATCGAGTCTAGCTTGCCGCGAAGCTCATCTTGTGCGGATAAAGCGATCAAAGGATAATCAAACAGCTGATTCAAAGAAATGGTTTTGGGAATATCATAATAATAGGATGCAATAAGAACAAATTTATTGGTGCCTACTTTATGATATTGCAATTCCTGTTCTTTGGTGTTTTCATACACAAATCCAACGCTTGAAATATCATTCAAGATATTTCCTTTTATTTTTTCCGAGATATTGGTAATCAATTCATATTTATGTGCGGGATACTTCTCTTTGATTTTATATAAAGAGCAAGGAATAGCATAATTTGAGACAGATGAGCAAGCTTCTATGTGGATTTGATTTGACTCGGTGCTGCCTTTCTGAAGCTCCATCATCATTTTATTGTAAGTGTTGATAATGTTTTCAGAGTATTTCAGTACAACCTCTCCCATATCAGTCAATACAACACCTTTGTTGCTTCTTTCAAGCAAGGTGAAGCCAAGACTGTCCTCCAGTTTTTGAATTTGCTGACTAAGGGCAGACTGAGAGATGTGAATTTGCTTTGCAACTTTTGAAATGCTGCGTACTTTTGCAACTTGGTAAAAATAGTCAAAATATTCAATATGCATCAATAATACCTATCCTTTCTATGTTTGGCTATCATATAATCTGATGCTACATCATTATATCAAATAAGGAATCAAATGGAAACTATGTTAAAATAAAAACAAGATTGTTAATAATATTACAAAAAATAATTTCACAAAGGGGTGACAAAATGACTGATATTAACAATAATCAGGAAAACGTATCACCGGAACCGAGGAAGCCGAGAAGACCTTCCAGAGAAAATACCGAAAGTACAACTGATTCAAAGGGTAGTACGCCACAAGCAACCGAGGGAGCTGGAGAAAGAAGACCGAGGAGGCCTTCACGAGAGGGAGCCAATGCAAATGATGCGAACCAGGAACAGTCAACTGGCCGTTCACGTAGATCATCTAGCAATCGGAAACCGAAAAAGAACCAGATACCGATAGGATTAGCTGTTCTAGCTGGCATGATAGTTTTCACAATATATCTAGCGCTTACAGTCAGTGGACATTTAGCTTTGTACTTTGTGGTTGGAAGTGCCTTCGGTATGATCTTGCAAAGAGCCAGATTTTGCTTTACAGCATCTATGCGCGATCCTTACTTGACAGGCTCCACATCTGTGACCAGAGCGGCTTTGGTTGCATTTGCAATTACATCCATCGGTTTCACGGCTATAAAATATGGCTACTTTAGAGCAGGATTGCCTGTTCCGGGTATGGGGTTTGTAGCGCCTATTGGTGTTGCAACAGCTGTTGGCGCTGTCATTTTCGGGATCGGAATGGTTATCGCAGGTGGTTGTGCTTCGGGTACGTTAATGCGTGTGGGAGAAGGTTTCCATATGAACATGCTAGTATTGTTCTTCTTCATGGCTGGCTCTTTATGGGGAGCCTATGATTTTGGATTTTGGAAAAGAAACTTTATGTTAGCCAGTCCATCTGTGTTTCTTCCGGACATATTCGGCTGGGGTGGTGGTTTGTTGGTGAACCTATTAATTATCGGAATTTTATATCTTGTTGCAGACAAATGGGAAAAAAGAAAAAATGCAAGTAGTCACTAGGAGGAATATTAAATGGCTAAAGAAGTAATGTTGGATTGTTTAGGAGAAGCGTGTCCAGTGCCTTTGGTTAAAGCAGAAGGCGCTTTGAAGAATTTGGAAGTAGGCGATGTGTTGGTGGTTCAAATCGACCATAGCTGTGCAGTCAAGAATGTGCCGGAATGGGCAAGAAAAGAAGGACATTTTGTGGATATTGAAGAAGTTGATGATGGCGAATGGGAAATCATCATTGAAAAAGCAGTGTAATTAAAAATAATAGGAGGAATATTAAATGGCTAAAGAAGTAATGTTGGATTGTTTAGGAGAAGCGTGTCCAGTGCCTTTGGTTAAAGCAGAGGGCGCTTTGAAAAATTTGGAAATTGGAGATGTATTGGTGGTTCAAATCGACCATAGCTGTGCAGTCAAGAATGTGCCGGAATGGGCAAGAAAAGAAGGACATTTTGTGGATATCGAAGAAGTTGATGATGGCGAATGGGAAATCATCATTGAAAAAGCAGTATAAATACTAATGATGAAACTATTTCCTTAGGAGGTGTAAAGTTGGAATTTTTCAACAAGTTGAAAGAAAATGATCTTTACAATAAATGGTTTAGAACACCTTACTCATATGTGACAGGAGCTGTATTGCTATCATTGTTTCAGATTGTCATGTTGGCGGCAACAGGAAGTCCTTGGGGCGTTTCAGCAACATTTGCAAATTGGGGAGCATGGCTCTACCAATTAGTAGGAGGCAGTGTGGAAAAGTGGTATTACTTCACTGGCCCAGGCGCGCCTGGATCATTGAATGCCTTGGAAGCAGGCTTTATGAGCAACAGTGGTACGATGCTGAATCTTGGTGTTATCTTCGGTGCTTTATTATCAACTCTGTTAGCGTCTCAGTTTAAGATCAAGAAAATCAAGAACAAGCGCCAAATTGTAGCGGCAATATCAGGTGGGTTGATGATGGGTTATGGTGCGAGAATTGCCTACGGTTGCAACATTGGGGCGCTGTTCGGTGGAATATCATCGCTTTCACTGTCAGGATGGGTTTTTGCGGCATTTATGTTTGTAGGTGCAGTTATCGGCAGTAAATTATTAGTTAAATATTTTATGTAGAAGATGAAGAGCTCAAGTTAAAATTTGAGTTCATTATCTTATCAAATTATTTTAGAATTATGGAGGTAAATCATGGCACGTGAAAAGAAAATAGAGCATTATGATGTAATTATCATTGGAGCTGGAGCTGCTGGATTAACAGCTGCAATTTATTGTTCGAGAGCTAGGCTAAATACTTTAGTCATTGAAAAGGCCTTAGTAGGTGGGCTGGCGACTTATACAAACGAAATATGGAATTATCCCGGATTTCCAAACTCACCTAAGGGTGAAGAAATCACCGATTTAATGAAAGAGCAAGCCAAGAACATGGGTGCGAAATTCAAGCTTACTGAAGTACAATCGGTTGATTTAACAGGTGAGGAAAAAATCGTTGAAACATTCAGAAATAAATATATCGCAAAAGCGGTTGTCCTTGCCAGCGGCGGAAGACCCCGTACCACCAAAGCCAAAAATGAAGAGAACTTTTTGTTCGATAAAGGAATTTCCTTTTGTGCAACTTGCGATGCTGCTTCTAATACAGATAAGGTGGTTGTGGTCATCGGCAGTGGAGATGCGGCAATTGAAGAAGGTATGTTTTTGACAAAATTCGCAAAAAAAGTCATTGTATCTGTTATGCATGACGAAGGAATTATGGATTGCAATGAGATTGCAAAAGAAGCCGCTTTGGCCAATCCAAAAATGGAATTTATCTGGAATACTGTAACTGATTCATTTGAAGGAGAAGATCATTTGGATACAGTGGTCCTAAGAAACCTGAAAACAAATGAACTGATTCCAGTTAAATGTGACAATTGTTTTGAATTTATTGGCTATATTCCTAATACGGAACTGATCAAAGGACAGGTCGATCTGACCCCTCAAGGTTATATCATATCAAATGATCGGATGGAAACCAATCTAGAGGGTGTTTTTGCTGCAGGGGATGTTCGTGATAAATGGCTTAAGCAAGTGGCTACTGCAGTTGGAGATGGTGCAATAGCTGGCTATGCCGCTGAGAAATTTATTGCTGAAACTGAAGTTTTTGAAGCGAATGTTGTCAAGAAAGACAAGAACGGCTCTGTTTACGTCTACAACGCTATTGAAGCGAGCCAAAGAGAAGCACTTCCAATGATTGAAGAGCTAGCTTCAAAGCATGGTAAAGATTACAACTTCTGTAAAATCGATGTCTACAAATCAGATGGCATTGCTAAAAGGCTGGGAAGAACTAACTATCCTTATGTGGCAATCATTAAGAATGGCAAAGTGGATCATTTCATTGACATGATTAACGAGGAAAATATTCTTTCAGCATTGAAGACTTCATAACAATCAGATTAGGAACGGGCTCCTATGGCATCAGCGTCAAGGGGTCCGTGTGTACTACCTGATAGACTGTAATCAACCAATCTTGATTGTTTTGGAATAATATGATTCTCATCCCATACGGGCTATGGAACTGATGAACAACTTGGCAACGTTCCTCGAGGAAACGCTGCATATCGTCATAGTATGGGTGTAAATTCCCGTATAGGCCATTCCAGACTGGGCGGCGATTATAGATGAAATCCATTTCTTCAGGATAGATGATGTATTGAATATTTCGTTCCATAATATAGCTTTCAAAGCTAATATCGTTGTCTCTAAGAAAATGTAGATTTCGGTAATCAAACAATGTGTCGTTTTGAAAATAAAACTCTGTGTTAAGATTGGCCAATACAATGGCATCATCAGGGACATAGGCTTTAATCTCATGGATGTAGGACTGATAATGATTCTGCATGTAAGGTGCGATTGCCGAGGAAGAAATTGTAATCTGGATAATCAAAAGGATTACGACAATAGGTAAAAAGCGCAGGCGCTCAACCCAATGGAGTACCAAAAGCCAAGCAAAAGGAAAAATGAATACAATGCTTGTCTGATTATATCTTCCAATCAATATGAGCGTAAGATTGATTCCAAATAGTACAAGCAATAGCTGAATGACCATATCGTTTCGTTTTTTACTAAAAAGACTAGCCAGGCTTAAAACACCTGCTCCGGCAAATAACAGGAGTTGCAGACGGATAGGAGGCATATAATAGGTGCCGCTGACCTGATAATACAACCTGCGATAAAAATCCACTATCTGCACGGTTCTGTTGATTGAGCTGTCAAATACACCAAACTGCTCACCAAATGTTCTGTAATGATAGATGAAGTCGGGATCCATCTGAAGGCTGATCAAAACATACATCAAAGCTATGCAACCTGTACAAAAAACATACACGATCAAAGGCTTAAAGGAACCTTTATTGACCAGAATAGAGTAGACATACAAGACACCCAAAATGACAGCGATAAAGAACGCGTTAGGATGAATGCCTATGGCTATTCCTGTCATCACCGACAATACAAGGTCCCTCTTGGGAAAATCCATAAAGAGTTTAATATAAACGCACAGCAACATTAGCAGAAGAATCAAAATTTCCTGTCTGGCAAAGTGAGCTGCATAAATAAACTGAATATCCATAGCCAATATAAGTACTGAAAGAAAAACCAAAATTTTACGGTGTAGAAACTTTCCAGCCATTAAGTAAAAAATGAACAGAACACCGCAACCAGCCAGCAATGAGATAGTCCTCAAAACAAAAGGTGAATAACCCAGACAAAGAATAAATAGCGCTTGTAGATAGTGAAACACTATTTTAATGCTATGAGGATAGCGAGGCAACAGGTCAAAAAAAGATTCAGTAACTGCAGGTGTTCCTTCTTCGAGATACAATCTAGAAAGACCGCCAAGCCAGCTTTCATCTGAATGAACAAATGGAAACTGCTCTAAAAAAAAGATGTTAAATAAAAAATAAACAAATATAAATACAGCGATATACCGTTTCATATAGACTCCATGCTTGCTTTGATAACCATCAAAGCTATTATACTAGAAAAATTCCTTGTTTCCAACTGTATTAACGATTCAAATACTATATTAAATTATATTATATCTAAAAAAGACGCAAATATCTTATAATAATTGTATATTATTTAACAATTAAAACATAACAAAAAAGTGTGAAGTGGAGGATGCAAATGCGAAAAATATCATTAGTTTTAGCAATTGTCATAGTATTGGTATCAACCCTAAGTTTATCCGGTTGTGCCAACTATGATTTCGCTGAAACTGGAACAGTTATCATTACCGCTAAGGAAGCACTTGCATTAATGGGAAATGACAATACGGTTTTTGTTGATCTGAGAAGTCCATCAGATTATGAGAAACAACATTTGCAAAATGCCGTCAATATTCCTAGAAGTGCAATCAATATTGATGATCCATTCAGTAATATGTTAGCTCCCAAAGAGCAAATAGAAGAAGTGATGGGTCAAAATGGAATATCAAATGAAACCATGGTGATCGCATACGATAGTTCCAACAATATGGATGCATCCAGACTATGGTGGACATTATTGGTGTATGGCCATGAAAATGTGAAAGTAGTCAGTGGTGGTTTCAAAGCCCTTATGGAGTCAAATGCAGCATTGACTGATATGCCTCCAGTTATTCAGCCAACGGTATTCAACGCAAAAGAACTGAATCAGGATTACATAGCATATAAATCAGATGTTTTAAATCAAGTCAACGCACCGGATGAAGACGTTGTGCTGATAGATACCCGATCACTCCAAGAATTTAACATGGGAACCATTCCAAGTTCACTGCATATAGATTACTTAACAAACAACTATGGTGACGGCACGTTTAAATCTATCCAAGATATACAAATCATGTATTTAGAACAAGATATCAAGCCAGAGACAACTGTGATCATCTATTGTTTGACTTCAATCAGGGGTGCTCAGACATTGGCAGCCATGTGGAATGCAGGATATCGGAATATAATGCTTTATGATGGTGCATGGACTGAATGGATTGCAGATGAAAATACACCTGCTGATATGCCTGGTGAAAACCTATCGCCTGTCAATCCTTCACAAAGCGACAACAGTTAATGTGATTAAGCTTTAATTTAACAAAAAATCTAAATTAAGAAAATGGAGGCATTATGAGAACAATATTTAAAAAGGGATTACTGGTGTTTATCGCACTCACGTTAATCTTTGGAATGGCCGCTTGTGGCCAGAGTACCGCAGTGGCACCACCACAGACGACTACATCTGTAGAATTGAATGAAACCTCGTTGGAGGATGTGGTAGCTGGTTATTTTGCTAATATGCCTAGCGATATCTACAAAATTGACCAAGGTCCATTCTTGGAAATGGTAGCCGAAGGTCAAGATATGTTTATATTGGACATCCGACAAGCAGACGCTTATGCACAGGGGCATGTTCTTGGTGCTGTAAATGTTCCTTGGGGTCCAGCTATTGCTGACAATCTTGAGTTTATTCCCCAAGGCCAACCGGTTTATGTGTACTGTTATTCAGGCCAAACAGCTGGACAAGCTGTCATGACACTTCAAGCAGCAGGTATTGATGCTAAATCAGTCAATCTGGGATTCAATTTTGGAATAAGCCGTGTGGATGGCTATCAGGCGTTTATAGAAACTGATGAGTATGAGCTTGGAACAGAAGTATATCCAATCGCACCGGAAGTTCAAAGCGCTATCGATGACTACTATTACGGTTTGTCCGACTCACCTTACCCTAATTATATTATTCCGGAAATCAAATTGAGAAGTCTCATAGATTCGGATGAAGAGGTATATGTTTTATCAGTAAGAAGCAAAGCCCACTTTGATGAAGGTCATATTATAGGCGCAGACCACATTGCCTTTGGAAAGGATATGCACCTGGAATTCAGCAAAATCCCACAAGATAAACCTGTTTATGTATACTGTTACTCAGGTCAAACAGCCGGTCAAGTGGTCGCAGGTCTGAAACTATTGGGATATGAAGCATATTCATTGAATGGTGGTATGGGTGTTGGCGCTAATGCACCTCTTGGATGGGTTAATAAAGGCTATCCTGTTCACTTTGTGGAAGAAGCCGCAATCAATTATTTCAAGAATTTCGAATCCAGCAACATAATACCAGCAGCAGATGTTTTAGCTTCTATGGATGCTGGTGAAGACATGTTTATATTAGATATAAGACAAACTGACGTATATGAGCAAGGACATTTAAAAGGTGCCGTTTCTGCACCTTGGAACGCAGAGTTGGGTCAAGTTTTAGACTATCTTCCAATGGATAAGCCAGTTTATGTTTATTGCTACACCGGACAAACTGCAGGTCAGGCAGTGGCATTGTTTAGAATGGCTGGCATCGATGCTAAATCTATACGTTATGGATTCAATAGAGAAATCTCCAAAGTAGAGGGAATCGAAGACTATCTTGAGACTGAAGCAAACATTCTGGCAACAGATCAAGCAAATGCAATAAATCCTGCCATTAAAAGTGCTGTAGTTAAATATTTTGAAAAAATGGCCGCCTCGGAAGTGGTAAATCAGATTATTCCGTCAACAAGCTTGTTTGATAAGCTTCAGACAGGAGACGAGTCAATTTTCATCATCTCCGCCAGACAACCTGATGCTTACGCAGAAGGTCACATTGATACAGCTGTCAATATGCCTTTCGGTCTGAATATGAATACTTATTTCAAAGATATCCCAAGAGATAAGACAGCGATAATATATTGCTATTCAGGACAAACAGCCGGCCAAGCTTTAGCAGTTCTCAGAATGCTCGGTTACGAAGCCCTGAGCTTGAACAGTGGTATGGGGACTCCTGTTACAGCGCCGGCAGGTTGGATAAATGAAGGTTTTCCGGTTGTAAAATAGCAGATTAACCTATTTTCGTGAATTAAAAGTTTAGCCCTGGTAGTTAACATACCAGGGCTTTTGATTTAATCAAATATTTTGATGGTTACATGCAACAGATTATGATAGAATATCAATGCTTAAAAAACCGAAGAAGAGGACTTTCAATGAGACGATGGACATCTGAAGATATTAACAGACATTTTTATAGAACCATGCTAACTATCGCATTGCCCATTATTATTCAGCACCTCATCAGCATAGGACTTAATATGGTTGATACGGTCATGATCGGTCGATTGGGTGAAAATGAGCTTGCAGCTATTGGCATTGCAAATAGAATCTACTTTATGTTTGCGATTTTTTGTTTTGGATTCTACAGTGGTGCTTCTGTTTTTGTCTCGCAATATTGGGGCGTAAAGGATATTGGAAATATACGAAAAATATTTGGTATTGAAATAACTGGTGGGCTTATTATTTCATCAGTATTTACTATGTTGCTGCTTATATTTCCTTATCAGATTATGGGTATTTTTATCAATGATCCTATCGTTATAGCTCATGGTGTGGATTATCTTAGAATTGTCAGCCTGATTTTTATGTTTACTTCATTATCCTTTGCCATCAGTTTCAACTCCAGGTCCATCAGAATGATTAAAGTTCCCACAATAATCAATGTCATAGCCATAGCGCTGAATACTTTTCTAAACTACTGTCTGATTTATGGAAACTTCGGAATGCCTATGCTTGGAATCAAGGGAGCGGCACTAGCGACTTTCATCGCCAGGCTTCTTGAGTTTGTCTTATTATCAGCCTATGTCTACAAGGACCGTTCTCACCCACTTGCAGGAACTGTCACCGAATTGTTCTCATGGGAAAAATCCATGTTGAAGAAGGTCTTCAAAACCTCTTTTCCGGTATTCATCAATGAGGTTCTCTGGGTTACAGGGACATCCGTCTATTATATCGCTTATGGTTTGATAGGCGCTGAAGCCGTCGCTGTCGTTCAAGTATCCTTTACGATATCCGATTTTTTTCAATCCTTGTTTTTCGGTATAGGAGGTGCATGTGCTGTGATGATAGGAAACGAGCTGGGTCGGAATGAGATACAAAATGCTTATACGTATGCGTTGCGATTCATTAAAATCACATTTGTTTTCTCAATTCTGATCTCAATCCTTATGTATCTCATCAGAATCCCCATCATAGGTTTTTATGATTTCAAAGAAAGCACAAATCTTATGTTGAGCAGAGCTTTGATTGTCTCTGCCATATTTTTAGCACCAAAAATGCAGTCATACATGATAATTGTCGGTATATTGAGAAGTGGAGGAGATACCAGATTTTGCATGGTTACGGATTCAATTTTTGTTTGGCTTATTGGTATACCACTGGCTTTTATCAGTGTGTTAGTATTTAAATGGCCAATCTATCTGGTTCTGGCTGCCGTTTTTGTAGAGGAGGTTTTTAAATTTGCTGTCATTTACTCCAGGGTGCTCAGTAAAAAATGGCTTAACAACCTAATATCCTGATG
>DMAP01000163.1 GCA_003446975.1 Clostridiales bacterium
AAGGGTGAAGATTTCCAAGCGGCTGTGCTACAAATCAAAAAAAGCGATTGTGGTATGTTTTCCGAAAACAAAAAAATGATAAAGAAACTGATTGTGGATGACTTGAATGCCAACACAAAAATTGTTGTATTTCCTGAAGGGATTCTAAATGGAATCGAAAACCACATTAATTATGATGCTGTTGTGGCTTTTGCGGGGGAGCTATGTCCAATATTATTCAACTATGATGCTTATGTTGTTTTGAGTGGCATTATAAAGGATGCAGGGAAACTAAGTTCTAGAATTTTCCTAATAGGAAAAAATGGAATTGTTGCCGAACATAAAAGAATATATGAAAACGATGAAGTCATTGACGATTATGGCAATAAACCTGAGTTTACAGACACGGAATACGGTCGTGTCAGCATGATGTTTGGGGATGAGTTGGTCAATATGGAGCCAGCTAGATGTGTGGCTCTGGATGCCATTGATATGCTTTTGGTACCGGAAAAAGATGGCAGTGAATATAACCGATATTATGACAAGTTTGATTTGGTTTGGTCATTGGCTGGCGTCAGGGCAAGAGAAAACAATATCTATGTTCTTTATTCCAACTACATTGGTGGCAACAGCATTGGTTTTTCAGGAATATTCGGGCCTGATTCCTTTGTCAAAAATGACGATTTTGTATACTCTGAAAGACTTGAAGGCAGTGTGAAAATGATGGTATATCTGAGAGAAAATTCCAGGATTTTCCCTATGAACCGGGTGAAGTACAAACCTTTGCTGCGATTCAGAAAACCATATTTTTACAGAGAACTATTTTGAAAATAGCAAAGCCGCCATCTGGCGGCTTTATCATTGATATATAAATGTGTCTTCTTTTTCTATATTCACCACTATGCGGTAAAAATCATTGTTTTCATTGAATTTTTCAATAATATCATTTCTCAGATTTTGAATATCCTTGTTATTGAGCGTATCGACTACGACAACATCGAATACGATTATTTTTTGACCTCTCTCGTTTACAATTCTGAAATCATGAACATCCTTGATGCAGTCATAACGACTCGTAATCTTCTCAAGTATTTCCTTGTTAATTTGGGTGCTGACACACTCATCCTCCACAGGATCAACATGTATTACCAACTCAATACCAAATTTTTCTTTAATCCGATTCTCGATTGTGTCAATGATGGCATGAGCGTCGGAAAAAGTATACTCAGAAGACATTTCCACATGTATTGTGGCAAGTTTGGTCTCGGGGCCATAGTCATGAATGATCAAGTCATGGACGCCGTCTATGCCTTCAAACCCCCTTATATAACTCACTATCTTAGAATATTGCTCAGCTTTGGGAGGCGATCCGATAATGGCATTGAGAGTCTCTCTGAGGATGGTTACACCATTATAACCAATAAACAATGCAACCATGATTCCGGCCACACCATCAATGGAGAATCTTGAAAAATTTGAAGTGATGAAAGAAATCAGTACCAAACTGGTGGCCAACACATCCGCCACACTGTCCACAAAAATGGCATCCAGATTATGGGAATCAATTTTTCTGTTCAGCTCTTTGTTAAAAAAGGCCATCCAAAGTTTCACCATTATGGACACTATTAAAATCACAACAACATACCATCTGAATATCATTGGTTGGGGATTGATTATTCTAAGGACAGAAGATTTGATCAACTCATAGCTGAACAATAAAATAATGATTGAAATAATCATAGCCGAAACATACTCGGATCTGCCATGACCAAAAGGATGATTCTTGTCAGCTGGTTTATCAGCATAGGTAAAACCAATGAAAGAGACCAAATTTGTTCCCAAGTCGGAAAGATTATTGAAAGCGTCGGCGGTTATTGAGATACTGTTGACCAACAGGCCAGTGACAAATTTAAAAATAAATAAAATTATATTGCATACAGCACCAGTCAAGGCACTGGTGTAGCCTATTGATTTTCTGGATGCTCTACTATTTTTGAATATCATCCTAATGATAAATTTGTTCATGAATATGGACTCCTATTAATGTAAGGTTTGGATTTATTATTATAACATAATGTTTCATCCATTGAATACTATTATTTAAAATGATAAAATGAAGTATACATTAAAAAATGAAATAAGGGGTGGCTGGTTTGAAAATAAAAAAAATTCAAAGAATTGTAAAAGCAAGACCAACTTCAGATGGTGCAGGGGTCAAGTTGAGAAGGGTATTCGGATATAATGAGATACCTGAGTTTGATCCATTTTTACTGTTTGATCATTTTGGTTCTGATAACCCTGATGAGTATATGGCAGGATTTCCTTGGCATCCTCATAGAGGAATCGAGACAGTCACCTATATGCTTAAAGGCTCGGTTGAGCACGGTGATAGTATGGGAAATGCCGGGATTATAGAGAAAGGCGATGTTCAGTGGATGACTGCAGGCAACGGCATCATTCATCAGGAGATGCCTCAAGGTGGTTCAGATGGCATGTCCGGTTTCCAACTTTGGGTAAATCTACCTGCTTCGGAGAAAATGATGGATCCTCGATACAGAGAGGTAAAATCCAAAGAAATCCCTGAAGTTTACCTGAAAAATGGGATTATGGTGAAGGTGTTGGCCGGCAAATTCATGGATGCCACAGGTCCAGTACAGGAGTTGGTGGTTGATTGCAACTATTTTGACATCACTTTGAAAAAGGGCTCTGTATTCAAATATAATGTTATAGATGATAAGAAAGTCGTTCTGTATGTTTACGAAGGCAGTATTTTTATGCCGGAAGACGAAAAGGAGGTTGAGAGTTATCATGCTGTGATTCTAGGAGAAGGAGATTTGGTTGAGATCGCGGGAAAATCAGATGCAAAAGTCTTGCTGTTTTCTGGAGAACCAATCAATGAGCCAATCCACTGGGGAGGACCTATCGTCATGAGCACCAGAGAAGATCTGAAACAAGCATTTGATGATTATAACAATGGAACTTTCATTAAAAATATAAAATAAGGGTGAAATCATGAATATCGCTTTGATTAGATTGAGGCATCTTGCATTTAAACTCATTGTGCGAACCATATCGTTTCCTGAACCGGAAGAACTGGTAGGGAATGGTCTTTCCTCAGACGTTTACAAATTGATATCAAAAAAAAATTACAGAAAACCTTTGATAGTGACAGACAAAATGCTGATTAAGATGAATATCATAGATGGACTGATAGAGTCGCTGCGTGTCAACAAAATTGACTATGTGGTTTTTAACGGGGTACAACCCAACCCCACTATCGGCAACATAGAAGATGGTGTTAAGTTCTATAAAGAAAACAATTGTGATTCAATTATCGCATTTGGTGGCGGGTCTTCTATTGACTGCGCAAAGGTTATTGCCGCTAGAATAACTAATAAGAAAGATGTCTATCAGATGAAGGGTCTTTTTAAAATCAGAAAAAAACTGCCCTATCTGGTAGCTATACCAACAACAGCTGGAACCGGATCGGAGGTCACTGTGGCTGCTGTGATCACTAATGAGAAATCACATGAAAAATTTGCAATCAATGACACCAAACTGATTCCTGCGGCCTACTGTCTTGATCCAGAGTTGCTTGCAGGTTTGCCAAATACACTTACTGCTTCAACAGGGATGGATGCGCTAACGCATGCTATAGAAGCCTACATCGGCTGGAATGGAACAGCCTACACTGACAAATATGCCATAGATGCGATTAAAATCATATTTGAAAGCCTTCAGAAATCATTTGAGGACGGCAAAAATCTGACACTTCGACGGGAAATGCTGCTGGCATCCAATTATGCGGGGAGGGCTTTTACCAGGGCGTCAATTGGTTATGTCCATGCTATAGCCCATAATCTGGGAGGATTGTATAATCTCCCTCATGGGTTGGCCAACGCAATAGTGTTGCCTTATATACTAGAGGCCTCAAAGGATAAAGCATATAAGAAACTAGCCACACTGGCAAGAGAAACTGGTGTTGTAGAAGGAAAACACTCGGATAAAGATCAGGCGGATGTGTTTATAGGACGTATACGCCATATGAATATGATAATGGGTATTCCACAGAATATCCCGGAAATAAGAGATAGAGACATACCCTATTTGGCAGAACGTGTAGAAAAGGAAGGTAATCCCGCTTATCCAGTTCCAAAGATATTGTATAGAAAAGACATTGAGAACATCCTTAGAATCATAAGAGGTGATGCAAGTGAAAATCAAGGTTTACCCACCACCTTTCATAAAAGCTGATGCCTTGGACCAAGACAATTTCATAGAGATTGATGAAGGTGGTACTTTGAGACAAATCTATCAAAAGTTGAAAATTCCATTATTTTTAAGTCCATTTATTTACAGCACAGTCAATTATAAAAAAACTAATTTAGATACATCATTGAAGAAAGGCGACATTGTCAGTTTTATTTCATTTATGTCTGGGGGATAAGGAGAGGAAAGATGAGTAAAGGTTATATGGGAAAGCTATTGATTGTAGATTTGAGCGAGGGAAGCTTCAGAGATGAACATATTGGAGACGAGGTCTTTAGAAAATATTTATCAGGTGTAGGATTGGGTGCCCATTATCTATATAATCATATTCCAAGTGGTGCGGATCCATTGGGACCTGATAACCTACTAGGTTTTATGAGTGGCTTGTTGACGGGTACTGGCAGTGTGATGACTGGAAGATGGTCAGTAGTGACAAAATCTCCTTTGACTGGAGGCTGGGGTGATGCCAATTGTGGTGGAACGCTATCGATACAGATAAAAAAATGTGGGTATGATGGCATTATTATCGGTGGAAAATCCTCAAAGCCTGTTTATCTTCAAATCAATAACAATGAAGTTACTCTGCGCGATGCCTCTCATCTGTGGGGAATGGATGCCATTGAATCAGAAAGAGTTTTATTGGGAGAAAGCGAAGTCAAAAGAAATACAGCTGTTGCTGTGATTGGACCCGCTGGTGAAAAACTTTCATTGATATCGGGCATATCAAATGATTTTGGGCGATATGCGGCCAGATCGGGAGTTGGCGCCGTCATGGGGTCAAAAAATCTTAAAGGTATTATTCTATCAGGAACAGGCAAAGTGGAGGGAAATCACCCAGAATTAATCAGAAGCATTTCGAAAGAATACATCGATAAAGTAAGAAATGCAAAACTACCTGGAGTAGTCAAGGGAAGCATGCTGCCAATAATGGGTTACATGACTGGAAAACAAAAGGATTATGGACCTATTGATGGCATGATAACAGCTTCTGCAATGAAAAAATGGGGAACTATTGCCAATAACACTATGGGGATGCCAAATGGCGACAATCCTGTAAAAAACTGGAGCGGTTCTGTCAAAGATTATCCTTGGAGCAGTTACAGATCAATAAATCCAGATAAGATCATCAGTAGGGAGATGAAAAAATACAGCTGCTATTCCTGCATTATAGGATGTGGCGGAATCTGTGATGTGAAAGATATCAATGCAATAAAAGGTGATGAATCCCACAAACCGGAATATGAGACCATCAATGCTTTCGGACCGCTCCTTATGAATAAGGATCTGGAAAGTCTGTTCATCATCAATGACATGTTGAATAGAGGTGGTATGGACAGTATTTCTGCAGGAAACACCGTTGCATTTGCCATGGAATGCTATGAAAGTGGAATCATTGACAAAGTATTTACCGAAGGATTGGAGCTTAATTGGGGGAATGCGAAAGCTATCATAAAGCTGCTCCGACAGATGATTGCCAGAGAAGGTGTAGGTGAAATTTTTGCCGATGGTGTTAAAAGAGCCTCCGAAACTATTGGTTCAAAATCAAAGATCTATGCTATGCATGTCGGGGGGCAAGAACCAGGCATGCACGATGCCAGAATGGATCCTATTCTAGGTATTCATTTTGCGGCTGACCCGACACCTGGTCGGCATACAGTGGGAGCAGGCATGTATTACAATATCATGCATCTATGGGATTATATCTCCTGGGCACCAAAGGTGAACAAAGGCAGTGTCAAAAAAGATGACTATAAATCAAACGATGAAGTCGGATTGAAATCAGCAGCCAACGCTTGTATCAAACAGGTTTTGGACGGTTCAGGAGGCTGTCTGTTCGCATTGGCAACAGGCTTCAATCATTGGAGATTGTTTGATTATCTCAACGCTGCCACAGGATGGGATATGACACCTGATGACTATATGGAGACAGGCAGAAGGATACAATCTCTCAGACAGGCCTTCAACATACGAG
>DMAP01000435.1 GCA_003446975.1 Clostridiales bacterium
GCGTTTTTCTATTGCCAAATACATAAAGAGCACCCTGATAGTACTGGTGCCTGCAGTTTTGATAGAGTTGTATTTTTTCTATAAAAATGGTTTTATCATGAGTGAGCTGTTCTTTTTTGTATGGTTCCTGATTTTTGGCACCTTCTTCTCCTTCCGTTGGATGGGGGGAAATGCGAGTCTAATGGGAATAGGAGGGAACTCAGCGAGGTTTCTTGCATCAAAATTTAGTGAAAGCATGTATCCGGACAATAATGCAGATAAATTTAAGGGAACTTATTTTAGCATGGATTTGATATTTGTTATCCTTGCCATTGTTAACCTTTTGCTATCATTTGTCGCGTATTACATGGCTAAGTAAAAGCAATGAGAATAGAATATTAAAAATGGGGGAAAAAATGAGAATTCAAAAGAAGAAGGAAAGCAGAATTATTTTGGCAGCAATGATGGTGGCATTAATAATGCTAATGACTGGTTGCATTCAAATGGAAGTAGGCGTGGAGATCAATCAGGATGGGACCGGTAAGTTTGAGGTTCTTATGGCGCAAAACACAGATCTGACAGATGAAGAGCTAGATACAGAAATGGGAGAACTCACAATTTTTGATGAAGGTGATTTCGAAGGTCTGGAAGGAGTGAGCGTAAAGACGGAAGTAGTTGAATATATGGACAAGGGATATAATTTCGCTGGCGAAAAAGCAGTAATAGAAATAGAGGACATGCTGAGTTTCTTAGCAGAGATGGAAAACACTGAAGATGGTGATGATTTACGCTTGATAGAGTTACCTAATGGCAATCTGAGACTTGAAATGGATATAACGCCGGAAGAGCTGGCTTCAGAAGACCAGGAAAGCACTGAGAATGATGCTGAAATATATGCGATGATGGAAGCGATGGGTTTGAAGATGCACTATTCGATAACAACTGATTACACTGTGGTGAATCATAACGCACATCTGGTGGAAGGGAATAAATATATTATTGATTTATTAAGATTATCTCGAGAGCTTGAAAACACAGGACAGGAACGGATAGTATTTTTTGTGGAGTTTGAAGCTGAAAACAGTACAGATGAGCCAATGGAAGAACCAGAGGAAGAGATTTACAGAATCAGCGAAAATAGAGAATTCATGGAAAACATGTTGAGAATAGACATAATGCTTGATAGAAACAGCAGTGATTTCTATGGCGAGGCTCTTAGAGAAATAGGAATTCTAAAAGGTACAGACAAGGGATTGGAATTAGACAAAGGTTTGACAAGAGCAGAGGGCGCTGTCATGTATGCAAGATTATTAGGCTTGGAAAGCGAAATTGAAGCATTTGCAGCTGAAAATCCAGATTATCAAACCAATTTCTCGGACGTTCCGGAATGGGCGAAACCAACGATCGATTATCTGCACAAACTCGGTTATGTCAATGGAATCAGCGCCACGGAATACGGATCTGGAAATCTAATGAAAGAGACCGAATATGCAACCTTGGTATTAAGAGCATTGGGCTTTAAGGATGGAGAGGATTTTGAATGGAACACTGCAAGTGTCAGAGCGAAGGAATTAGGATTGTATGCAGGAGATTCCGTCAACCCTGCTGAGATATTGGGTGGAGAATTCAACAGAAGAAAAATGGCATATATATCATACAATGCATTGTTTTTCCAAGATTCGGATGGTGTGGAACTCATTGATAGATTGATGAAGTAAAAAGGATAGTAAAAAAAGCCCTTCTTGGCTAAATTAGATGATTTAGCGCAGAGGGGCTTTTCATTTGGAGATAAAGGGCATAGAATAAACTATATGGATAAAGTTGTGAAAGAGGTGTTTTGAATGATAAACAAAGCAAATATCAAAAACAGGTTGCATCTGATGTTTTTCTCAATACTGATAGCGTCTTTTTTACTACAGGGATGTAGTGATGTAGAAAATGATCCAATTGATCAGCAACGTGATGGAAATCAACTCATAATTCCTCCGCTGTTGGAAGATCAAAACCCTGATCCCGATATAGTAGAGTATAAGTTAAATGTTCAGGCTGGAAAAACCGAGTTTTTTCCAGACGTAATGACAGATTCTTTAGGATACAATGGAAACTATCTGGGACCAGTTTTACGCTTGCGGCGTAATCAGCAGGTCGATATCACTGTCACGAACAATCTTAATGAACTGACGACTGTCCACTGGCATGGAATGGAAATCAGTGGAGAAGACGATGGAGGACCTCATCAACAGATACAACCAGGCGATGAGTGGAAACCCAGTTTTGTAGTGAATCAACCTGCGGCTACCCTTTGGTATCATCCACACCCTCACGCTAACACCGGACCTCAGGTCTATTATGGTCTGGCAGGTCTTATCTATATAGAAGATGAGGTTTCTGACAGCTTGAACATACCAAAGGATTATGGTGTGAATGATATTCCGTTGATTATTCAAGATCGAAATTTTGATAATGACGGCAACTTCATTTACGCTTTAAACATGATGGGTCTGGTACCAGGCAATACAATACTAGTCAATGGAACGGTTGATTCTTATGTGGAAGTAAATCGCGAGCAAATCCGTTTACGAATTCTTAACGGGTCAAATTTTGAAAATTTTGAGTTACACCTAGATGATGGGAGTAGCTTCTTTCAAATAGCTTCAGACGGTGGATTTCTGGAAAATCCTGTGCGAAGAGATTCGGCGTTTATGACACCTGGTGAACGGGTGGAAGTCATTGTCGATTTTTCATCAGTCCAATTTGAAAAGGTGGTCTTAATGGCGGGCAATAGCGAAATTGTAACTTTTTATATCAATGATTCCTCAGGTGAAAAAACAGAAATTCCGGAACATTTGACTACCGTACAGGATATTCCAATAGGTACAGGTCCAAACACTCGGTTATTTGTACTGCAAGGCATGGGAATAAATGGGACTATCAATGGAAAATCTTATGATATGGCTCGAATTGATGAAGAGGTGAAATTAAACGAAACTGAGCTTTGGGTTATCAGGAATCAGGGAGGTATGATGATGAATGCTGGTGGCCATTCATTCCATGTTCACGGAACCCAGTTTCAGGTTGTTTCTAGAAATGGAGACCCTCCTCCACCTTATGAAATGGGATTGAAAGACACCATTTTTGTAGATACCGGTGAAGAAGTTGTGATTAAAGTAAGGTTTGAGTACGAAGGCATTTACATGTACCATTGTCATTTGCTAGAGCATGAAGACTATGGCATGATGGGTCAGTTTAGGGTGCGATGAGTTTTTCCTAGATCTTATACCTGATAGAAGACAAGTCCAACAGTTTTTAATTAGTGTTTTAAAATAGAATCATTATAATATTGGAAATAATACAATTAAATGCTTAACTCATATTGTAATGAGTAAATAAGTATGTTAAAATTTATATAATCGAACTTAGATTCTCCTTAGGATGAATCTAGTTTAGAAAAACGGGGGTGGTTAGAAATGCCAACAGATTTCAAGCCTGGTTGCGCACGGCCAAAAGCAACGATACCTCAACCCGAGGTGGAAGTCAGCGACCAAACAAAACCAATCAAGGAGGTAGTGAATATGATTAAGGTAGGGGGACCTGCACCTGATTTTGAGCTTGCAGGGTATCACAAAGGTGTTTTCAAGAATTTTAAGTTATCCGAGTATAAAGGAAAGTGGGTTGTTCTGTGTTTCTATCCAGGCGACTTCACATTCGTCTGAGCGACTGAAGTATCTGCAGTTGCAGATAAGTTTAATGACTTCCAGGAACTTGGAGTAGAAGTACTTTCAGTAAGTGTTGACAGTGTTTTTGTACATAAGATGTGGAATGACCATGAGTTGTCAAAAATGGTGGAAGGTGGAGTTCCTTTCCCAATGCTTTCAGACGCAGGGGGTGGCGTTGGAACATTGTACAATGTTTATGATCGAGAAGCGGGCGTTGAGAATCGTGGTCGATTCATTATCGATCCTGATGGAATCATTCAGGGCTATGAGGTACTGACTCCTCCTGTTGGAAGAAATGTCTCTGAAACATTTAGGCAAGTCAAGGCCTATCAATTAGTGAGAAATTCTGGTGGAACAGAAGCGACGCCTTCCGGCTGGAAACCTGGTAAAACAACACTCAAACCTGGACCAGATTTGGTCGGAAATGTCTGGAAAGTTTGGAGCGTTAAAGAAGAAGATCAATAATAAGATTAAACAAAAATGATCCTATAAAATAAGAGACAGTCTAACGAGGCTGTTTCTTTTTTTCAATACGGATAATTCAAAATGATATATTACAAAATCTTAATACGTGGTATAATAAATTGATAAACATATCAATGGTTTATTGAAATCTTATTAAGGAGGGATGCATTGATGGCTGGATTCTTTGATAGGTTCAAAAAGAAAGTAGAAGATGTTAAAGAAGATGCAGAAAAAATGGCTAAGAAGGCAAAAGATAAGGCAGAGGATATTGGCGAGGACATAAAAGAAAAAGCTGGGAATCTAAGTGAAGATTGGGATAAGGTTTTAGAGGAAATGGAAGATAAGAAAGACGACTAGTCATGACAATATTTGGAAAGCATAATTATGGAAGCGATGATCTATGAAGATTATGTGGACGCTTTCTTCATAGGTAGCCAATAGCGTAACCGGCCATGTGTTTTGGGCGGTTTTTTTGTGAATGAAAGGAGGAGGGATAGGTATGTTTTTCAAGAGATTTGGAAAGTTTTTTGCGCTGCTAACGGTGATTATAGTACTGCTTTCTATAACCACTTTTGCTGTTGCAAGGCAGGGAGTTATCTACACAGCGCTTGGTGATTCAATTGCTTATGGTACAGGGGCAACTGATGGCATTGGTTATACGGATATGCTCAATACGCATTTTGAAAGGAAGTATGGAACAGGGACGTATATCAATCTATCAGCAGATGGAGTCACCAGCAGTGAGTTGTTGGGTGCGTTGCTTCATCCGACAGATATATACGGTGTGCAGTCAGCCGTTTATGCGGCAGATATCATCACAATCAGCATAGGTGGCAACGACTTATTGGGACCTTTTGTCGAAGCGATGGGGGATGTCATCTTTGCCTTTTATCTGATTCCGGACAATGGATGGTTTGCAATTGACTATGAGGCCCTTTTATCCGATCTGGCAGAGTGGGAAATGGATCCATCCACTCAGCCTCAATTCAATCAGATGCTTTATGATTTGGCGATAGATTTACCTGGATATGTTGCTGACTTTGCAATAAACTGGGGACAGATCATTCATAAGGTCAGATTACTGAATCCAGATGCGGATATCTATGTCAACACGGTATACAATCCGTTGAAATTCAGTCCAATCTTGAATCAATTTGCAGACCCGGCAATCCAAGGTCTGAACTTGCCGATTTGGGGTTATGCCGCCACATATGACTACAAGGTGGTTGATGTATATTCAAAATTCGCATTATACAATAATCCCAAGAAGCTGGCTGTGGGAGACCTGAGCACACTGGCCCAGTTCTCAGATCCGGAGTACAATGGCCCTGTTCCATTCCATCCAACGGATATGGGATACAAGTTTATATTCAACATGCATAAGGAACTGATGGATTAATCGGATTTTTAAACAGAATAGAAATTTTAAAACTACAGTCTGAAAAGGCTGTAGTTTTTATGGTGATAAGTTTTAATAGTACAAGGTTGAAATATTTGA
>DMAP01000274.1 GCA_003446975.1 Clostridiales bacterium
GCTAATGAAATTAGGACATCAGTCTCCTGTGGAGCATGTCAGCTTTACATTTGCCATTGAAGGTGTCAGCAGAACACTGACACATCAATTGGTTAGACATAGAATCGCCAGCTATAGCCAGAGATCACAGAGATATGTGACGGAAGGCCAGTTCCAGTTCATCATGCCACCTGAAATTAAGCAGAATCCTGAAGCTGAAAAACGGTTTATTGAAGCAATGACACATGATCAGCAGGTGTATGATGAAATAACAGATATTCTATACCAAACACATTATAACCGTCTTGTCACTGAAGGCATTAAAGAAAGTACAGCGGTGGTCTCTGCAAAAAAAATGGCAATAGAGGATGCTAGATATGTGTTGCCAAATGCCTGCGAGACAAAAATTATGGTTACTATGAATGCCAGATCTCTTCTTCACTTCTTTAGACTCAGATGCTGTGAAAGAGCACAATGGGAGATACGGCAAATGGCTTATCAAATGCTCCTTGAAGTGATGAAGGTAGCGCCGGGACTGTTCAGAAATGCAGGACCAGGATGTGTTGCGGGATCTTGTCCAGAAGGAACAATGACTTGTGGGAAGATAATTGAGATCAGGGAGAAATACAGCTTTACAAAATAATAAGCATTTAAATCCTATTGCATTTGTTCTTGTGGTATGTTAACATGACATTGCATTATTAATAGTATTGATCAGGTGTTTACTTAAAAGGGAAAGTGGTTAAAATCCACTGCAGCCCCCGCTACTGTAAGTGATACAAGTTTCACAGCCACTGGTTTATACCGGGAAGGGTGAAATGAGGCCAAGCACAAGCCAGGAGACCTGCCTGAATCACAAGTTAATAACCTTCGGAGGGGAGGTGGTATTAATATTATTTTAAATAATAATATTTTTACATATCCCAACTGCGGTTGGGATTTTTTGTTTCAGAAAAAAATCATATGGAGGAAAAATGAAAAAATTAATTGCTTTAATATTAATGGTTGTTTTAGTATTTTCAATAGTCGGATGTGGAAACAAAGATAATCAAACGACTACTACCCCTTTAGATACCAGCGAACCAGCGAGCACAGAAGTTGGTATCACTTATCCACTGACAGTGGTCGACAGTGCTGGAAGAAGTGTGACATTTGATCAGATGCCCGAGCGTCTAGTTTCATCAGTGCCAAGCAACACGGAGATTATCTATGCTTTGGGAAAAGGCGAGCAATTGGTGGGTGTTTCAGTCTATTGCAATTATCCGGAAGAAGCCTTGAGTGTCAATAAAATAGGCGATTACAATGGTCCGAATCTGGAACTGATTATTGATGCGAAACCGGATGTGTTTTTTGCAGCCTGGTTAAGCGATGAGGTTTTAACACAACTGGAAGGTGCTGGCATACCTGTTCTCTTGATCAATCCTGGCAACATCGAGGAAACTTATAAATCCATAAAAGACATTGGAGATGTTATAGGATCCTCAGACGAAGCGAAATTATTGATTGATGCCATGAGAGCGAAACAGGAAAACATTATTCAGATTGACAAAGGCTATCAACCTAAAACGGTTTTTTACGAAATTTGGCATGATCCACTTATGACGGTTGGCCCAGGCAGCTTCATCAATGAGCTTATCACAATGGCCAACGGTGTAAACATTGCACAAGATGCGGAATCTGCCTACCCTGAATACAGCCTGGAGCTATTGATCTCTAAAAATCCACAGGTCTATATGACATCAGATGATGGTTTTAAAACACCTGAGGATATTTTTGGAAGACCAGGTTATGAAAATATAGAAGCCATTAAGACTGGTCAGGTTTTTCTTCTTCATCCTGACATCACTTCAAGACCAGGCCCTAGAATAATAGATGGATTGGAAATGATTGCAATGGCAGTTCATCCCGAGGCTTTTGAAGGCAAATAGAATTATGAAAGACAAAAAAATGTTGATTTTGCTGTCATTTGCCTCTCTGGTTGCCTTTACTGTTATCAATCTATCAATTGGAGCAGTCAAGGTTGACTTTATGGATATCATAAAAATTATCATGGAAAAAATTGGTGTCATGCCTTTTCAGACTGACATCAGCGACGCCACAAAATACATAATACTGGACGTCAGATTGCCGAGAATCATCGCCTCCTACTTTGTAGGAGGCACACTGGCCATCAGTGGGGCAGCATATCAGGGACTTTTGAAGAACCCAATGGCGGATCCCTATATTCTTGGAATCTCCTCCGGGGCTGCTTTTGGTGCCACTATCAGCATTGTGTTCTTTGGTGGCATCAAGATCTTAGGTATTGCGTCGATTAATCTTACAGCCTTCATAGGCGCTATTTTGGTTGTTTTTATAGTTTACAACATAGCTCGAATAGGCAGCGATGTTCCTATTACCACATTGTTGCTGAGTGGAATTGCCATGTCTCAGTTCTTGGCAGCTTTGATGTCGGTTATGATGCTCATGTTTGGTGAAAGTCTGCATATTATCATTCATTGGACTATGGGAAGTTTGTCAGGAAAGGGATGGGACAAGGTATTGTCACTGATTCCTTACAGCCTGCTGGGGCTTGCGGTTCTTATGTACTTGTCCAGGGATATGGACTTGATGCTTCTGGGGGATGAGAATGCCAACAACCTTGGTGTCAACTCGGAACGTGTGAAGAAGGTGATCCTGCTCACCACATCAATCATCACAGGTGCCGCAGTTGCGATCTCCGGCATAATAGGTTTTGTGGGGCTCATCGTTCCCCATGCGGTCAGAATTTTCACTGGTCCCAGGCATAAGATTTTGTTGCCGGTTTCATTCAACGCAGGAGGTATACTTTTAATGTTTTGTGACACTTTGGCTAGAAGCTTAATCACTCAAGAGATTCCTGTGGGCATTGTTACAGCCATTTTAGGTGGACCTTTCTTCATATTTCTGCTACACAAGAAAAAGAGGGAGGTGTTTTGATTGGATAAAATAATTGAAGTCGAAAACCTTTCATATGACATAAATGGGAAAAAAATTATTGACGGATTATCGTTTGCAATCAACAAAGGAGAGTTCATCAGCATCATCGGGCCAAACGGGGCAGGTAAAACCAGTCTTATGCGTTGCCTGTCA
>DMAP01000015.1 GCA_003446975.1 Clostridiales bacterium
ACAAGAGAGGGAATTAGACAGGCTGGATTCATGGCATTAAGGCTTGTACTGCTTATTATGGGCACTTCCATGCTAACCCTCACCACTTCACCTATATTGCTGACAGACGGCATAGAGAGCCTCCTGAACCCTTATAAAAGGATAGGGTTGCCGGCACATGAACTGGCAATGATGATGACCATTGCGTTGAGGTTTATCCCAACACTGATGGAAGAAACTGAAAAAATCATGAAGGCTCAAAAGGCAAGAGGTGCTGATTTTGAAAGCGGCAATATTGTCAGGAGAGCCAAAAGTCTTGTCCCACTTCTGGTACCTCTGTTTGTCAGCGCTTTCAGAAGGGCGGATGAATTGGCTATGGCTATGGAGGCAAGGTGCTATAGAGGCGGAGAGCACAGGACAAGAATGCGTGCTTTGTTGATGGTGCGAAGCGACTACTTGGCATTGTTTATCACATTTGTATATGTCGGTGCCATTGTAGGTTCAAGGTTGATTCAAATATGATTGAAAAGTGGTGATGATCGAATGGATGACTTCAAGAACATAAGGCTTAGAATCTCTTACAAAGGGACCTGCTATCATGGCTGGCAAAAGCAATTAGGCAGAGATACCATCCAGGAAATCATAGAAAACGCATACCAATCGATTTTTGGACACAAGATTCATTTGATTGGATCGGGCAGAACCGATTCGGGAGTGCATGCATTCAACCAGACAGCCAATTTCAAAACAAATTTGTCTGTTGATGCCTTCAATATCGGTCAGGCATTGAACTCAAAGCTACCCAAAGACATCAGAATTCGGACTTCATATGAGGTCAATCCTGATTTTCACGCTAGATTCGATGCAAAAGGCAAAACCTATGTCTATTGCATTTACAATGATAGAGTAGCCAATCCACTAATAGATGATTATTGCTATAAGGTTGACTACAAGTTGAATGTACTTGAAATGAAAAAAGCGACGGAGCAATTCAAAGGGGAGCATGATTTCAGCGGTTTCACTGCCAGCGGCTCGAGCGCTAAAACCACAATCAGAACCATATATGACATAAGACTAATGCATCGCCATAATTTTTTGGTGCTTATGGTCACCGGAAACGGGTTTTTATATAAAATGGTTAGGAATATAGCCGGTACCTTGATTGATGTCGGACGAGGACGGATAGAAGCTGATAAAATTGGCGAAATAATCCAATTGAAGGACAGGAAATCCGTCGGTCATACAGCCAAATCCAAGGGTTTATCTTTACTGAATGTCTATTATGAAAACACCGAAATGAATGCATTTTTAAATGCAATGAATAATGAAAAAAACCTTGACACATTGATGTCACTATTATAAAATACCTTAGTGTATGTAAATAAGAATTCCTGCCCCGGTGTTCTTATAACAGATAAATTAAAAAGATTCAATAATTCGAAGAGATGGATAAAGGAGGGAAAGCTATGAAAAGTTACATGGCTAAACCTAGTGATGTACAAAGAAAATGGTATGTAATCGACGCTGATGGGAAAACATTGGGAAGACTTGCTACAGAGATCGCGACAATTCTTAGAGGAAAGCATAAGCCTATATATACACCGCATATAGACACAGGAGATCATGTAGTTGTAATAAATTGTTCAAAGGTTGTTTTAACTGGAAACAAACTGGATCAGAAAATGAGAAGACACCATACAGGTTACCCTGGTGGTCTGAAAGAAGTGACCTACAGAGAATTTATGAGTAAGACTCCTGAAAAAGCGGTATACCTGGCTGTAAAGGGAATGCTTCCTAAAAACAAATTGGGAAGACAAATGATTAAGAAGCTAAGAGTATATGCAGGCGCTGAGCATCAACAACAAGCACAGCAACCTGAAATTTACGAGGTATAGTTGAAAGGAGGATATGATGAAAGCTCAGTATTACGGAACTGGAAGAAGAAAAAATGCTGTTGCAAGAGTGTTTTTATCACCTGGCACTGGTAAAATAGTGATTAATAAAAGAGATATAGATAATTACTTTGATTTCGAGACATTGAAAGTTATTGTCAAAGAACCATTGATGATTACCGACACGATTGACAAGTTTGATGTGGAATGTACAGTTAAAGGCGGAGGGTTCACAGGCCAAGCCGGAGCTGTCAGACATGGTATATCCAGAGCTCTGTTGGAAGCTGATATTGATTTAAGACCGATTCTTAAAAAAGCGGGATTCCTTACAAGAGATTCAAGAATGGTAGAGAGAAAGAAGCCTGGCTTGAAGAAAGCAAGAAGATCTCCACAATTCTCAAAAAGATAATATTATACCATATCGGGCCGGCTTTCAGTCGGCCTTTAATAATTCAATAGAAGTGTTTTCTTGGTACCCACTATCAACAGGGTTCTTGGGTTCAGATGGTGTTTGAAACACCACCTGAACCTTAGAAACCGTTATCCAGGGACTCTTCAGTGCTTGTCTCCCACTTACAGAAGTGGGAGTCTTAGCACTGTTAGTCATCGGATAAAAAACAAGAAATGAGCAATGCTGTTCATTTTTGTAGGTACTCCGGAAGCATTTAATATGATGTCAAAGGAGTATTTTTATGAAAAAAATAACAACGGATTATTTGGTTAAAAGCGCTATCATTGCCGCTTTATATATTGCAGTTACATTGGTTTTTCAAGCGGTAAGTTATGGTCAGGTCCAATTTAGAATATCCGAGATTTTTGTCTTATTTGCTTTTATAGATCCTGCATACCTTTTTGGTCTTACCTTGGGATGTGCAGTAGCCAACCTTTTCAGCCCATTTGGCTTGATTGATGTGGTGTTTGGAACCGCAGCGACTTTCCTGGCTTTGCTGTTCATAATCCTTGTCAGACGAAAAATGGGGAAGAGTCTAAAATCCCTATTTATAGCCAGCCTTGGCCCAGTGATCTCTAATGGCATCATTATCGGGTTTCAGTTGAATTATATGCTCAACCTGCCATTGATACCTTCGATTATTTTTGTGGCTTTGGGAGAGTTCGCAGTGGTTTCAGTCATAGGAGTTTTCGTGTTCAAGTCCTTGATTGTGAAGGAAAAATTCATAGAGTTGATAACAATTAAATGATATAAGATAGCTTTTTAGTAGCTGTCTTTTTTTTATGCATTTATAATGATATAATGAGTTATTAAATATTGGAGGTGCAAAATGAGTGTAATCAGTTGTTTTCTCATGCCTCATCCACCACTGATCATTCCTGATATCGGGAAAGGTGAGGAGAAAAAAATACAAGATACGATTGACGCTATGGATAAAATAGGTACGTTAATTGCAGAATACAGCCCCGACACGATCGTCGTCATAACACCTCATGGAAATCTATTCAGGGATGCCATCACTGTCAATTACGATAAGCTGCTGGTTGGAGACTTTGGTTCCTTCGGTCACGGCAATATCAGACAGGAATATATCAACGACAGGGAATTTGCCGATGCTATCGTCGAAGAAGCAACAGACGAAAATATACCTGCAGTACTGATTGACTACAATCTAAAAAAGGAGTATATGCTTGACTCAAGACTTGATCATGGTGTTTTAGTTCCTTTGTATTTTGTATCGAAGTATTTCAAGATATTTGACTTGGTTCATATAACATACGGATTGCTGTCGAATATTGACCTGTATCGCTTTGGACAAGTCATTCAAAGAACTTCAAGCAAACTGAAACGGAGGATTGTTGTGATAGCCAGTGGAGATCTATCACATAGACTGACCCGCAATGCGCCATCAGGCTTTTCAGAATCTGGTCCTATATTTGATGGGTTGATTATGCAACATTTGAAAGATGACCAACGGATAGAAATCATGACGCAGGATAACAAGTTTTCAGAGAAAGCTGGAGAATGTGGACTAAGGTCGATTCAGATTATGATTGGAACGCTAGATGGATTGGGTACCAAGAATAGAGTGTTTTCTTATGAGGGACCTTTCGGCGTTGGTTATGGATGTGTGGAGCTGACTGTAACAGGAAAACAAGATGATAAAAAGATTTTATCGGACATTGAAAGGAAGAATAATGCCATCAAGGCTGAGGCGAGGGACAGGGAAGACGAATATGTCAAATTGGCTAGAAAGACACTTGAGACCTATGTATTAAGTAAAAAAAGAATCACAGCAGAAGAAAATACTAAAGATAAAGCTTTGATGCTGGAAAAAGCAGGCGTCTTTGTATCCATTAAAAAAAATGGTGAGCTAAGAGGCTGCATTGGAACTATCGAGCCTACCAAGAAATGCATAGCGGAAGAAATAATAACCAATGCTATCAGCGCGGGAATCTATGATCCCAGGTTTAAACCGATAGATGAAGATGAGCTTGAACAGTTGGTATACTCAGTTGATATTTTAATGGAGCCTGAAAAAATAACATCAAAAGATATGCTGGATCCTCAAGAATATGGTGTCATTGTAAGCAAGGGACGAAAAAAAGGCTTGTTGTTACCTAACCTGGAAGGTGTGGACACCATTGATGAACAGTTGAGAATTGCCTTAAGAAAAGCGGGAATCAGTCCATGGGAAGAATATGAAATGGAGAGATTCAGAGTTATCCGGCATCACTAGGAGGGGGAAGATGAAGCCAGCACTTTATTGGGAAAAAGAAGCTGATAAAATAAGATGTCGTTTATGTCCTCATTGCTGTCTGATAAGGGAGGGAAACAGTGGAAGATGCAGGGAACGGAAAAATATTGAAGGGATATTGTACACCTTGAATTATGGTGTCATAACTTCAATAGGTTTTGATCCCATCGAAAAAAAGCCACTCTATCACTTCATGCCCGGAACAACTATACTGTCTTATGGCAGCAGAGGATGCAATCTAAGTTGCAGCTTTTGCCAAAATTATCGCATTTCATTGGAACCAAACCCACCATCAATCATTATGTCACCAGAAGAGGCAGTACAGAAGGTTATAGACGAAAATCTGAATGCCATTGCTTTTACCTATAATGAGCCTACAGTCTGGTATGAGTTCATGCTGGATACAGCCAGAATGGCAAAAAAACATCAAATCAGCACGGTATGTGTAACCAACGGGTTTATCAATCCAGAACCACTGGAAGAATTATTGGAATGCATGGATGCATTCAATATAGACCTGAAATCTTTTTCAGACCTGTTTTACAGGAAAATATGCGGGGGCGAGCTGGGACCTGTCCTGGATTCGATCAAGATAATCCATGGAAAAGCGCATTTGGAGATCACAACACTTGTCGTTGAGAATGAAAATGATGACTTAAATGAGCTAGAAAGCTTATTCCAATGGATTGGATCGATTGATGCCGGAATTGTTTTGCATCTATCGAGATATTTTCCTTCTTACAAAATGAATAATCCGGCTACCAATGTGGAGACTCTGATAAAGGCGAAAGAACTAGCTGGGAAATATTTGAAAAATGTTTATATTGGCAATGTGCCAGGCATAAGATAAAGGCAGTGGTCAAAAATCACTGCCTTTATCTATGACAATATCCATTTTGGACATGATGTAGTCATAACCACCAGCGCCATGGGGTATTGTGCAATGGCTACAATCCTTTATTCCGTTGTTTTTAATGTAGTTGCCACCACATTGGTCCTTGAGCATATAGAGAGGGCAAAAACAGAACAGGCAGTTGAACTGATCATTCTCAAGTTTTTTGTGGCATGGGAAATATTCACAATTTTTATTTTGCACGAATTTAAAATGTTTATTCATAAAACGCTCCTTGATCATACTGAATAATACTATAGCAAAAAAACTAAAATAATACCACATTTAAGATAAAAAAAGTGTTCTGAGACCAACGTTTCAATATAAATAAAAATGAAGATGTGTTATAATTAAATTGCGATATATTATAGAAATGCAAATAAAGGAGTATCCCATGAGTTTCTTTAATTATCTAATTCTTGGAATCATCTATTTTATAGGCAGTTCCACTTCATTTACTTTCGGCATTGGTTACTTTACCTTATATAGGCCAATTTTCTCAGGGCTATTGACTGGTATGGCCTTGGGAAATCCAATGCTTGGACTCATGACAGGAGCTATCGCCAACTTACTGTTTATAGACTTCACATCCTCAGGAGGCTCTCTAAAAGGTGACCCTTGCATGGCAGGGATATTGGCAGCCATGTTGGCTGTAAAACTTGACATTATGCCAGGGGCAGCCATCGCCATCGCCTATCCGGTCAGTATGGTGGGATTGGTTATATGGCAGTATAGACTGATATACAATGTGAGGTTCACTGACCTGCTGAAAAAAAGCATCAACAAAAATCCTATAAAAGCTTTGTGGAGATACAGCATATTCTTGCCACAATTGGCATTATTGATTGGCAGTGTTGTTGCAACAGTTATTACAGCTTTGGTGTTATATTCATTAAGTGATACATTTCTAGGGCTGATTCCCAAATTGGAGATTGTACTCAACACAACGGGTATCTTAATGATCATTTTATCAGCATCATCCGCCATCCTATGGTTCAAATATAAATATAATATCATATTGTTTTCAGTTGCTTATATCGTATCTGTCTACTTTCACTTTGACACCTATTTGGTATTGATTGTAATTTTGATTATCTCGGCACAGAAAAGAAAAGCCATGACACTTGAGAAATATCAATCTTCCACGTTATCCACCAAACATCTTTTGAAATCCTGGGCATCATGGATGAATTTCAACCATGCCTGCTATAATTACGAGTTGCTTCAAGGAGTATCATTTAGCTATAGCATGGTTCCTGTATTTAAGAAGCTATATCTTGGCAAACGAGAAGAACGCGAGGATTCCATCCGAAGACATTTCGAGTTTTTCAATACAGAGCCTAATATCGGTACAGTAATTCACGGCTACATCATACAGTTGGAGGATCGGAAATTATTTGATAAACGGATCACTGATTCAGACATATCCGACACAAAAAAAGGCTTGATGGGGGCTGTGGCCAGGATGGAAGAGACAACAACCCAGACTGTCCTAGCGCCACTTCTGGTAATGGGCATGATTTATGGCGTGGTTACCGAAGAATTGTCCTTTTTTGTCTTATCAGCATTGATGATGTCTGGTGCGGTCATCTATTTGTCTTTGAAAGGCTATTTTGATGGATTCTATTATGGCGAGGAAGGTGTTTTAAGAAGGGTAAATTTGGTAAAAGAAATAAAACTGTTTAAAATATCCAACAAATTGTTTGTCATTCTATTGGGATTGGTTACAGGTGAGACAATCTTCAGAATTTTGACATTGCTTGAGGTTGAGAAAATAACCGATGGTTCAGCAGGTTTGTTGGTATTGTTCGTTATTTTTAATTATCTCATCAGAAAAGGCATTAAGATAAAACTGATTATACTGGCACTGTATTTATTGAATATTGTATTTTTAATCTTTGTTTAAACTGGAGGACAAAATGAAAAATTTGGAAGAACTTAAAAAAAGCATTGATAAACACAAAAAAATGAAATTGGTTGTTGTTTCAGCAGAGGAAGATAATGTTCTTGTGGCAGTTGAGCAAGCCTACAAGGATGGTTTCATCGAGCCTATTCTTGTAGGGGACAAAAAAATGATCGAAGAGATCAATAAGAAGAACAGCCTGGATTTTGAAGGCGTTCAAATCATTGCGGCCAAAGATTTTGATGAAGCGGCTGAAATATCAGTGAAGCTTGTCAATAGAGGACAGGCGGATTTTCTGATTAAAGGGTTATTGGATACCTCCATCATCCTAAAAGCTGTACTGAATAACGAATGGGGATTGAAGACTGGCAGACAATTGAGCCATGTGATGCTGTACGAGATTCCCAGCTACCATAAGCTCTTGATGCTTACAGATGGCGGCATGGTTACTTATCCGGATCTTGACACAAAGAAACAACTGATCATCAATGCTGTAGAAGCTGCTAGAGGACTAGGGATCAGCCCGGTCAAAGTTGCTTGCCTGGCAGCGAAGGAGAAGGTAAATCCCAAGATGCAGGCGACGATAGATGCCCAGGCTCTCAAAGAGATGTGCGATGCAGGTGATTTCGGCGATGATGTGATTGTGGAAGGTCCCATCGCTTTGGATTTGGCTATATCCTATGAAGCGGCAGAGATTAAGAAATACGACAGCTCAGTTGCCGGGGATGCAGATATTCTGCTGGTGCCCAATATTGAAATGGGAAATGGAATCGGCAAAGCCATCAGTTATTTCGGAAACGGAACCGGAGCAGGTGTCATCATGGGGGCCACAGCACCCATTGTCCTGGTTTCTAGGTCTGACACAGAGAGAGCAAAATACTATTCCATATTATTTGGAAGTTTGATCGCCTCGAAAAAATAGATAAAAAAAGGAAAAACCTTGAGTTGGAAGTTCAAGGTTTTTTATTTACGTAAAAATATGATGATATTTGTGCTGAAATATTATATAATTGATGGATGCGAATATAGATACTGAAGGTGATAGAATGAAAATTCTTAAAGAGTTATTAATTATTTTAGGTATATACTATGCAGGACTTCTGATATCTGATTTGATCAGTGGTTTTTTTTTCATACCTGGAAATATCATTGGAATGGGAATGCTATTTCTTCTTCTAAATGTGGGTATCGTCAAGATTGAACATATCAAGCATACCAGCGGTTTTTTGCTGAAACATATGGGGTTTTTCTTTATACCCCTTGGCGTGGCTTTCTATGTTCTTTTTGATGTGATCAGACCGGTGTGGGTAGAAATCTTTGTAGTCTTAATCATATCCAGCGTATTTGTCATGGCTGTCACAGGCAAAATAGTTGAGATTCTCGTTATTAATGCGGACAATGAGGAGGTTGAGTGATGTTGCTGATTGGTGTGGTCTTGACAGTTGTTGCCTATATAGCCTCAATTTTCATATCTAAAAAGATAAGAATTTCTTTTCTGAACCCAATATTGGTTTCAACATTAATCATTATCGGGATCATTCATGTAACACCTCTATCTTACGATACCTATGCCGATGGCGGATCATTTATCGTAAAGATATTGGGACCTTTGGTTGTGGTCCTTGCGGTGCCGTTATATAACAACAAGCATATCTTGAAAAAATATTACAAGCCAATCTCAGTCGGAATTCTAACCGGTGTCATTAGTTCTGCCATATCGGTGGTTGCATTAAGCTGGTTGATGAGACTTGAGCAGGATATCATTTTGTCTTTGCTTCCAAAGTCCATTACAACACCAATGGCTATAGAGGTAGCTGAAATCATTGGCGGCATCAAAGAACTGACCGTTGTTTTTGTTGTAATAACGGGAATGTTTGGCGCCTCCATCGGACCTTTGGTATTTGATGTTTTCAAAATCAGAAATGATACTGCAAAAGGAATGGCACTGGGAGCTGGAGCACACGGGGTAGGGACTGCAAAAGCAGTAGAAATCAGTGATCAGGCTGGAGCTGCGAGCAGTCTCTCTATGATTCTTTGTGGCGTTACAACTATCCTACTGTCGATTATTGTGATGAAAATGATGTAGATTAATCATTTGTCTGCTTTTTCCAAATACGCTTGCAATAGACTTGTACAGGCATAGACTCCAGTATTTGACCGGTATGCTCGATTTGAATACTGTCGCCTACAGATAATTGATTGATTGTTATATTATTAAAGACCGTTTCACCCATCATATAAGCGATGCAAAGAGAAGATTCATTCGTTTTGCACTTGACCAGGATGCTTTCATTATCGATTTGACTGATGGTACCATCCAGAAGATTTTCCTCAATAATTCTATCAGGCAGACAAGTGATGATAATCAATGCAATAGTCAAGGCAGAAATAACAAATATTTCCATAATACCTCAAGTTGTTCCGACATATTTCAACATAATATTTGACGAAATTCAATCATAAAAGTTCCAGATAAAAAGAGATAGTCTGCATAGAATTAGCGGCAATTATATGTTAAGATACATAATGTAGGGCTTGATCAAAAAACTTCACGAGGGGGTAGGGGTATGCAAGATAAAGTTTTTTCCATCAAACAATCTTTATCTATCTATGTCATCATTGTCATATTGTTTTATATGACCAGCTTTTTTTTTCAAACCAGATATGGATTGGTTGGAATACCCTTGACTCAGGTATTTGGATTATTGATTCCAGGGCTTCTGGCGGTCTTGTTGATGAAAAAGGACTTTAGGAGTGTCTTTTTCTTCAACAAAACTCAATCATTCAAGTATTATCGGATAGGTCTGGGATTATGGTTGCTTGCCTTGGTTTTTAGTGGCATCTATTCCTTTTATGCCATTGACTTTCTCCCTGAGGAGAAAGAAATGCTGGATGCCTTCAATTATATCTTTGAGAACCTCCCTTTATTAAATCAAATACTTATGATTGCTGTTATGCCTGCCATCATCGAGGAGTTGCTCTTCAGAGG
>DMAP01000254.1 GCA_003446975.1 Clostridiales bacterium
ATGAGCCTACCAATCATTTGGATATCAGTTCCATAGAATGGATTGAAAAGTATATCAAGGATTTTAAAGGAACTGTCTTGTTAATTTCCCATGACAGATATTTTTTAGATAAAGTGGTGAATAAAACACTTTTCTTGGCTGATAAAAAAATAAAAGTCTACCATGGCAACTACTCCTACTTCATACGAAGATGGACTGAAGAAATAGAACTGAACAGAAAAAAATTTGTTTTGCAGGAAAAAGAGATCCAAAGACAAAAAGACATTATAGCCAAGTTTTTGGCAAATGGTCGAGACAAGAAAGTTCGTCAAGCAAAAAGCAGAGAAAAAATGCTTCAAAACATAACGATTTTGGATAATCCCGACGCAGATGCCGTAAAAATATCCCTTAAATTCAACCCGGCTGTACAGAGTGGAAATGATGTTCTAAAGATCACAGACTTGTCAAAATCCTATGATAACAAAGAGATATTTGAAAATATTTCTCTCAGCGTGTTTAAGAACGATAAAATTGGACTCGTAGGTCCCAATGGCATAGGAAAATCAACCTTGCTCAAAATAATAGCCGGCAGCATTGAAGCTGATTGTGGAAACCTGAACTATGGTCACAACGTTAACATTGGTTATTTTGACCAGGAGCTATCAGACTTGAATGAAGAAAATTCAATCCTGGATGAGATTTGGGATGAGTATCCCCGACTCAAAGTACATGAAGTCAGAGGCTATCTTGCAAAATTCATGTTCTATAGCGAGGATCTTTTTAAGAGCATCAGCGACTTAAGTGGTGGTGAGAAAAATCGGGTGTCTCTATTGAAACTCATGCTGTCAAGAACCAACTTCCTTCTGATGGACGAGCCTACAAATCACCTCGACATTGACTCAAAGAATATCCTTGAAAAAGCGATAAATGATTATACCGGAACAGTGTTGATCATATCACACGATCGCTACTTCCTCAATCGAACAGTCAACAAGATATTGGAAATGACAAGCAGCGGTGTTAATGAATTCCTAGGCAACTATGATTACTATATCGAGAAAAAAAACAGCTTGCTGATTGATGATGACAATGATGAAACCATAACAAAAACAGAGTTGAAAAATCTCAGCAGGAAGGAAAGAGTCAACACACGAAACAGGCAAGCCCTAAGAAAAAAACTGGATGAGTTGGAAGCTAAAATTTACACAATTGAAACAGATATTGAGCGTATGGAGCTCGAACTGTGTTCACCGGAAGTCTATAACAACCATGTTTTAGCAACTAAAACAAGTTTCAAGCTAGAAACATCAAAGAAAGATCTTGAATCCCTATATCAAGACTGGGCTATACTACATGAATCACAGGAGGCAGATAATGAATGATGTCAAGATTGATAAAATTGGAAATATCGGCACCATAACCCTCAACAGGGTGGACAGACATAACTCTCTTGTCCCCTCATTTTTGGAGGATTTGATTCGGTCTATAAACCATATGTCGAAGGACGAATCGATATCAGTCGTCATGATGAGAGCCAACGGAAAAACTTTCTCAACAGGTGGTGACGTGTCCGCTTTTTATGATCATATTGATGATCTCGAATCCTACTCCAAATCTGTAGTTGGTTCTTTGAATACACTGATTATGGCCATGATTGATTGTGAGAAACCCATTGTGACTGCGGTACATGGAATGGTGACGGGCGGATCTATAGGATTGGTGCTTGCGTCAGATATTGTCCTGTTGTCTACCAAGGCTACGTTTACGCCTTATTATGCAACGGTTGGTTATAGTCCCGATGGTGGATGGATTGCCCTGCTCAAAGAAGTCATCGGACAAAAAAGATTGTCGCGGATTCTGATGACAGATTCGACTATAACAGCTGATGAAGCGCTGGATTGGGGTATGGCATCTTATGTCGTTCCCCATGATGACCTATATCGCAAGTCGGAGGAAATTGCTTCTAGAATAGCAGCCTTGAAGCAAGGCTCTATTGCAAAGACAAAAAAACTATTGTGGAATAAAGAAGCTATCCTTTCAGGTTTGGAATGTGAGTTCAGTAAATTTTTAGAACAAATAGCCAGTACGGAAGGAAAGCTGGGCATGAAAGATTTTCTAAAAAAATAACACATGGTTCCATATTAAAACAACCGCATAAGCGGTTGTTTTAATGAGCAAGTCTATAAGCCGAGTTCTGTTATCGATAGCTATCTATCTAGGCCTTTTGTCACCAAAAGGCTCATGCAACCTACCACGGGATACAGCGAGCAACTGCCTTCACATCCCTACTTGGTCTTGCTTCGAATGGGGTTTACACAGCCGGCCAGTCACCTGACCGCTGGTGAGCTCTTACCTCACCTTTTCATCCTTACCTTTACAGGCGGTAATTTTCTGTTGCACTTTCCTTAAGGTCACCCTCACTGGCCATTAACCAGCATCCTGCTCTATGAAGCTCGGACTTTCCTCATGTTTCCATGCAGCTATCCGACTTGCTCAATGAATTATAATACAAATCAAAACACAATACAACCGTTTTGTAAATCCTACGTATTATCTGATTTCACCCTTAAATGCATTGACGTGGTAAGGTATCAATTGGACACCCATGAATTTATTGGATATAAGGTCGATTATATGGTCTATGAAGACTCTTTCCAGTCCATAGTGGGTTGGGTCCATTAACATCATATCACCTTCATAGGCTGCTTGTGCGTCGTGATGGGTGATGTCTCCCGTGATATATAGGTCTGCACCGGATTTTATGGCATCCGATAAAAAATCCGCCCCCGCTCCCCCACAAAATGCAATCTTCTTTATCTTTTTTGTTTCATTCTTATTGTAAACGGTCACGTAATCCAATTGAAACTTTCTCTTGAAGTCTCGTATGAAAGAATCCAAATCGATACTTTCAACGAGATCCCCGACAGTGCCAAAACCTGTTTCTAAAGCGCTTTCACGTCTTGATAAGACATCCCGATTGACCAACTCCAACTTGCATCCAATCGCATATCCCATGCCTTTGACAGATGCATCATAATTGGTATGTAAAGAAATACAGACTATATCATTGACTATCATCCGCTTGATCATTTCACCCTTGTAGGTAGTCATATCAATGCATTTTAGAGGTGTAAAAACAAACGGATGATGCGTGATAATCAGATCGGCTTTTACATCTATCGCCTCATCCAATAGTTGATCTGTCAGATCAATTCCGACTATTATCCTTTTGATTTCTTTTCCATCATCCGATACTTGTTTCCCAGAATTGTCCCATTCCTCAGATGCTGCAAAAGGGAAAATTTGATTCAGATAATCCATCAAATCATTTAATTTCATATTTATCCACCAGTTCCTTCATTAAAAAGTTCTTTTGCTCAAGCAACTCCAGTTTATCAATTTCAACGTCTGCAGACTTCAAATGTTGGATGATATCATTATTTATCCTGATTTTGTTCTCAATAAATGCTTTCAGTAAGGGGTGCTTTTTATGAAACAGCGCTTCTCCTACTTCGTAAAAAACCTCATTCCCAATGCTGTCAAAGTCATTGGTTTTTTTTGCCTTGATGATTTCATAGAAATGAAAATCCTCTTTGGCAAGCTCTTCATCAATCAATGAGAACCCATTTTCGTGGAGGTAATACCTCAGCTTGTCAGCAGCGTTCATCGGTTGCAGCACCAATGTATGGCGGGATCCTATTTCGTTTTTTTTGAGATCGATTATATCTCTGATTAGAAGACCGCCCATCCCTGCAATAATGATTGTGTCCACTTCTGTCAGGTCGATGGGTTCAAGGCCATTACCCAATCTGATATCAATTCTGTCCGCCAAGGATTTGGATGCAACATATCTTTCAGCAATTCTATAAGGCCCTTCATTCAAATCAGTCGCTATGACCCTTTCACAGATTCCTTCATTGATCAATATCTCCGGTACGTATGCGTGGTCGGTTCCGATGTCAACGGCTAAGTGACATGGGTCGACCAATTTTATTATTCCATCTATTCTGTTACCCATGTTATCTCCAAATAAGAAGTAAAGATCCTTTGAGGGATCTTTATTCCAAGTAATCTTTAAGTTTTTTGCTTCTGCTTGGATGTCGTAATTTCCTCAGAGCCTTCGCTTCAATCTGCCTTATTCTTTCCCTGGTCACATCAAATTCCTTTCCGACTTCTTCCAGGGTCCTGGCTCTTCCATCATCCAATCCAAATCTCAATCGCAGCACCTTTTGCTCTCTGTCTGTCAATGTCTGCAATACTTCCACCAACTGTTCCTTGAGTAGTGTGGATGTTGCCGCATCTGCAGGGGCCTGGGCGTCATCATCAGGAATGAAATCACCCAAATGACTGTCTTCCTCTTCTCCAATAGGCGTTTCAAGCGAAACCGGCTCTTGGGCTATCTTTAATATCTCTCTCACTTTTTCCGGTTCCATATCCATCTCAGACGCTATCTCTTCCGGTGTGGCATCTCTACCCAACTCTTGAAGCAACTGTCTTTTTACTCTGATCAACTTATTTATAGTCTCAACCATATGCACTGGAATCCTAATCGTCCTAGCTTGGTCCGCAATGGCTCTGGTTATAGCTTGTCTTATCCACCAAGTTGCATAAGTGCTGAACTTGTAGCCTTTTTTATAATCGAACTTTTCGACAGCTTTAATCAGGCCTAAATTCCCCTCTTGGATAAGGTCTAAAAACAACATGCCTCTGCCTACATATCGCTTTGCGATGCTGACAACCAACCTTAGATTCGCTTCTGCCAGTCTATTCTTGGCTTCATCATCCAAATTTTCCATTCTCTTGGCTAGCTCTACTTCTTCGTCGCCTGTTAGCAAGGGCACCTTTCCGATTTCTTTCAAATACATCCTGACCGGGTCATCAACATTGACTCCTTTAAGAAGGATTGAGTCTGACTCGCTCTTGATTCTAGTAAGCAAATCACTTTCCAGATCTTTATCCACAATGTCATCGTCTTCATCATCCTCATCATCTGAGTCGGTAATAATCAAATCATCCTGCAAACCCAATATTTCAATCTTATTATCCTCTAGAAACTTATATATGTCATCAATCTCATCAGGACTTATGTCTATCTTCTCGAAAGTGTCGACTATCATCTTATATTCGATAAAGCCTTCTTTTCTGCCTTTTTTCCTCAATGAGTTTTTTAAGTCATCTAAAACGTGCTTGTCTTCGTTAGTTTCTTGAAAGTCTTTGCCTTTAGTCATTATGGTGCCCCCTTAATCTATCTATTTCTTTACCCAGCTCTGTTATTTGTTCGAATAATCGACTATTTTCAGGTTCTATGAGCAACTTTGCCTTGACTTCGTTTTTCATTTTGATCAGCTGGTCGGTTTTTATCTTTTTGATATAGTCATCAACATTTTTTTCCAAATCTTCTTGTGTTCGGTCCGAGCTTTTTAATCTATCGTGCTCATTGTTAGGTTCCTTTGATGTGTCATTAAGAATGGCATAGAACTTTGATCTATTCTTAGTGCTGTAAAAGATGCTTGTATCATATTTGCTTTTGATGTAATGGATTATTTCTCTATTATTCATCAATATTTCAATTAAATCAAGCTCATAATCTGAAGTGTTCTGCCTAGCTATATCAATCTTTCTAATATTGTCTGGCATTTTGTTGAAGGACTTCTTCTGATTGTTTTTAAACTCCATGATGATTGCTTCTTTTGTCACACCAAGTCTTTGCGATATCTTTTCGATGTATAATTCCTTACCAACGGCATTCTTCACATGCTGCAGATAGATGTTCATCTCCTTGATATATGCTAGTTTTCCTTTATCTTGCCTGGTGTCATAAGTCAAGTTCAGATAATAATCCAAATAGTCAAAATAATCAAGTGCTTTATTCAGTCTGTCGTTAAACCTTGTGCCGCCAAACTTTGTCACAAAATCATCAGGATCCATTTTTTCAGGAAAGATGATGACCTTGCTATTTAAGTCATGGGACTTTAAAACGTTGACAGCTTTGATAGCAGCCTTCAATCCAGCATTATCGGAATCATAGGAAATATAGAATTCCTTGCTGTATTTTTTCATCAATTTGACCTGGTTATCAGTTAATGCAGTTCCTAAGGAGGCTACAACATTACTATACCCATTGATTGTTAGTTTTATAACATCCATATAACCTTCTGTCAGTATGATTCCTCGATCAGCGTGGTTTTTGGCGTTATTCAGGTTATAAAGGTTTCTGCCTTTGTTGAATATAATGGAATCCGGTGAATTGATGTATTTCGGCAGACTATCATCCAAAACTCTCCCTCCGAATCCAATTACGCGCTTTCTTAAATCAAATATAGGAAATATTATGCGGTTTCTAAACCTATCATAATAATTCCCTTTTGTTTCGCTTTTAATAATCAACCCTGTCTCTTCGATTTCTTTCTCTTCAAATCCCAACTTCTTCAAATGATTCAATAAATCATGCCATTGATCCGGAACATATCCGAGTCCGAAATATTGCTGCGCTTTTCTTTGAATGCCTCTATTCTCAAAATATCTTATGGCATTCGGATTGTTCATAAGATTCTTATGAAAGAAAATAGCAGCTTCTCTGTTGATCTTGTAATTGACCTTGAGATAATCATTGTCGGGTTTTATTGCTTCTTTTGATCTGTCTAGCTTTATGCCGGCTTTGTCCGCCAGATGTTCGACAGCTTCTGGAAAATTTAAATTATTGTATTTCATAAGAAATGAAATAGCATCTCCGCTCTCGCCACATCCAAAACAATGATAGATCTGCTTATCCGGAGAAACAGAGAATGAAGGTGTTTTTTCCTTGTGAAAAGGACACAGTGCAGTATAATTAGCGCCTGTCTTTTTCAAGCTCAAGTGTTCTCCGATTATGTCCACAATGTCTGTTAGACTTGTGATTTCCTCTATTTTATCTTCACTTATAGTGTATGACATAATCCCACCATTCTATCAAATTACGGAATAAAATTATACATCTTTTATCATCAAATGTCAATCGGTCACTTGTCCCAAGGTAAAGGTAAAAATATATCTCTAAACTGCTTCAATGCAAATCTATCTGTCATGCCCGCGATATAATCTCTTACTATCTCTTCTTTGCTATAAATGACTAGGTCTTCCTTCGAAGCTATTTCACTTGTGCTATCCATGTAATAATGGAAAAGATCTGTCATGATTTTTTCAGCCTTCCTATCTTCGCTCTTTGCAATGTCATTAAAATAAACATTTTCAAACATAAATTCCCTAAGCTGGTCTGTAGCTTCCTGGATATGTTGGCTCATTGCAATTACAGGCTTATCCAAGGAATTATAGATAACATCTTTGATCATGGTATTGATTCTCTCTCCGTGGGTCTCTCCCAACACTTCAAATATCTCTTTAGGTATCTTGGATATATTGACTATGCCAGCCCTTTTTGCATCATCAATGTCATGGTTCAAATAAGCGATTCTATCTGATATTTTGATGATTTGAGCTTCCAGCGTATATGGTTTTTTGTCGCCAGTGTGATTGTAAATGCCATCTCTCACTTCATCTGTCAAATTTAGACCATTGTTGCCATTATGCTTTTCCAGCAAATCCACGACACGAAGGCTTTGCTCGTAATGCCTGAATCCATGACTGAGTAGTTTATTCAATATATCTTCTCCGTTATGTCCAAAAGGCGTGTGCCCCAGGTCATGGCCTAAGGATATGGCTTCTGTCAGATCCTCATTCAATCGCAATGCTCTGGCGATTGTCCGTGAGATCTGTGAGACTTCAAGGGTATGGGTCAGCCTGGTTCTGTAGTGGTCTCCCTCAGGCGCTAGAAATACCTGTGTTTTATGTTTTAGACGCCTAAAAGCCTTGGAATGCAGAATTCTGTCTCTATCCCTTTGAAAAACCGTACGAATATCACAATCCGGCTCAGGTGTTTTTCGTCCTTTGGAATCTTTGGATTTAACAGCATAGTGGGATAATATTTTATATTCGAGTTCCTCCTGATATTGTCTGAACAATTTAAACACATCCTCATTTATTCATTATGGAAAAAGAAAGAGTTTATTCTCTTTCTTTTTTTGCATTGTCGCTTTGCCATCCAATAATAATACTGGCTATCTCTTCTATAGCCTTATTGGTTATATCAAGCTTCCTACATCCCAGCTTCTTAATGAATTGATCTGCATATTCCAGTTCTCTGATTATGCGTTTCAAATCCGCATAAGAAGACCCATCATTCAACCCTAATGCCTTAAGGCGCTCTTTTCTTATTCGGTTCAGATAATCAGGCTCCGCAAAAAGTGCCACGATTTTGCCGGGATTGATCTGATAAAGTTCCTCAGGAGGCTCCACTTCAGGCACTAGAGGAATATTAGCCGTCTTGTAGCTCTTATTTGCCAGATACATGCTCAATGGCGTTTTTGAGGTTCTTGAAATGCCGATTAAAACCACATCCGCTTTCAGCACACCTTTGGTATCCTTTCCATCATCATATTTGACGGCGAAATCGATAGCATCCATCCTTTTAAAATAATTCTCGTCAAATTTATGCAGAAGACCTGGCTCTCGCTTTGGTATCAGTCCGATATGCTCAATCATAGGCGATAACAACGGGGTAATCAAATCAACAGCCGTCACGCCTTCAATAGCGGCTTTCTTGATGAGGTAGTCTCTAAGTTCTACTATAACCAGGGTAAATACGATTACAGCATTCTCCCTTTTGGCTGAATAGAC
>DMAP01000362.1 GCA_003446975.1 Clostridiales bacterium
CTCTTGGGAGGATGAAGTCATTGGGATATTATGAGAAGTGTGCTGGTAGTCAGATTGTTGTAGGAAGCTTTAAAGAACGAAAGATACCAGAAGGAGTGGATCTTAGTAAACCTGTACACCTCATGGGTCGTTGCGCACAAGGGTTAAAAAAGACAATAGAAGAAGAAGGTGGAGTCGCTTATGTGACACCTGGATGCCCTCCTGGAGAACCTTTGCTGTCATGGAATATCATGGATGGCAAGGAAAATAAAATTGGAAATTTGGTTGGAGAAAAAAATCCCATTAAAAGGCTTGGTGTTACTTTAAAACTGATTTGTGCCAGATTAAGGATGAACAAAGAAACGAAGCCTTTTATGAAGTGGCTGAAACATCAAGAAAGATAAAGTTAAAAGCGCAAAAGGAGAAAGAGATAAAAAATTGAATAGACACAAAAGTAATGATGACAAAGGTATTGACCTTTCCGTTACGTAATCGTTTATATTCTAAAGTAGATCATTTAATGACCAATAAGTGACTGAACATTCTAGATGGAGGATATGAGAATGAAAATTAATATTTTGACTACAGACAAGTTATATGAGGAAATGTTGACTTTGCCTGAAAGTGAGCGAGGTGGTTATTCAGCAGGGTATCATGCAATTCAAGCGTATTTACAGAACACAGGTAAAACAATTGCTGAAGGGACAAAAGCCTTCATCGATGGTGAAGATATCATAAAACAGTCAGGATATTTTGTCGCAGGGTAAAAGAAAATAATATTAGATTATGGCACAAGGAATAAGAAACACTTTTTCCAAGTGCCTTTTTTTTAATGAAATGTATCGCGAGCAATGATATTCTTAATCTAATAGTCTTGCGATTAAGGGGTCCAAATGGTAGAATATAGAAAAATAGTGCTAATATTGAAATGATCATGGGGAGAAAGGAGAAATCAAGATGATAAAATCTATAGTCAAACAAACGGATGAGAACTATAGACAGGTTAATTTACTAAGAATTTTAATCGTTAGTGTGCTTGTTGTAACCGTTTTGTATGTTGTGTATATAACGGGTGGCACTAAAAAGGTCTATTTGCATTTAATGTATATTCCCATCATATTATCTTCATTATTTTGGAAGTCTATTGGTGGTTTGATTGTTGGCATGGTATCGGGATTGATGGCAGGTCCTTTTATGCCTATGGATGTTTCCAGCGGCATTATGCAAAATCCAACTAACTGGATCGCTCGAGTATTTCTATTCTCACTAATCGGTTTTTTTACTGGATACATGTTTGAATGGCTCAATCAGCTAAATAATGAATCTCAAGACAGAAATTTTACAAATCCTTTTTTTAATCTACCCAATACAACGAAACTCATAATCGATCTTGAGAGCGCCATCAAATCAGAGGAACATTTTAAAATTATATCCATCAAGTTATCAAATTTGGATGGCATTGAAAAGTATATTGATAGCAATCTCGTTTTTGATTTAGTCAAAAATTTAGCTAAGCAATTAGAGCATCGGTGTGGCAGAAAAGCTGTTTATTCTTATGGAAAAGATGAGCTGATAGTATTGGTGTTCGATGATTGTGATGAAAATTATGAAGATAAATTTAACCTTATTTTAGATCATTATTCTAAGTTCCCAATCGCGTTAAATGGATATGACATAAGGGTATTATTAAAGGTTGGAATTTATGAGTATCGTGGGGAAGACATTTCACCAACTGAAATATATAATAAAGCTCGTATCGCTCATGAGCAAGGTGAAGACAAGGAATCGGGTGTTTATTATTATGATGCCGGCTTAGAAAAAAAGCGAAGAGAGATACATAACATCACGGGAGCATTGCTTGAATCTATTCGCAAAAATGAACTGTATTTAATGTATCAGCCCAAAATTGACATAGTTAACAATGAAATTTCTGGAGTAGAGGCGTTAGCTAGATGGAATAGAAATGGAAATCAATATATTGGGCCGGATATCTTTATTCCTATTGCAGAAGAAATTGGATTTATAAAAGAGATTTCTAAGTTTGTTTTAGATGAAGCAACGACACAGATGGAAATCTGGAAGAGCAAAGGCATCGAGATTAAATGTGCAATAAACGCATCAGCAAAAGAGTTGATGGACTATGATTTTGTCAATTGGGGACATGAAACTATTACAAATAAAAACGTAAGCAAATCCGACATTGAGATAGAGATCACGGAAAGAGCGATTTCATATAATGATAAAAAAATGATCAGAACAATGCATTACCTAAAGGAAAGTGGTTATCAAATTTCCATTGATGACTTTGGAACAGGTTATAATTCACTAATGAGCCTTGGTGAAATCCCTTTTGATATCCTAAAAATCGACAAATATTTTATTGATCGAGTAGACAGAAACGAAATTAAAGAGCTGATTAGATATTTAATTGAGTACACCCATTCGTTAAGGAAAAAGGTAATTGCAGAGGGTGTTGAGACAGAGGCGCAATTGAACATACTAAAAGAGTTGAACTGTGACAAAGTTCAAGGTTATTATTACAGCAAACCACTAATGCCTGACGACTTTGAAACATTTTATCAAAAATTCAATCAACATAAACTTGAAAAGCTTTGACGAAATCACATGAAATCATGGGAGGTAATGATGCAAGTCGTTCAGTTTGAGATTAGGATTAAGGCAAAAAAAGAAGCCGTATGGAAAACGCTTTGGGAAGACAAGTCATTTAGGGATTGGTCAAGCAACATTGATGAAGGCACATACATGCTTGGAGAACTTTTAGAAGGTAATGAAGTTCAGTTTTTATCTTCTGTTAATGGTTATGGTGTAACGAGCCTAGTTGAAAAACTTGAGGAATATGACTATGTGAAGTTCATTCATGGTGCCGATACTCAGGATAGTGGCAATGCGCTTCGTGATAAAGAGTGGACAGGTGGAACAGAAACTTATTCACTCAAAGAAGAGAATGGCGTGACAACTTTGACACTGACGACAGATGTCCCTGATGAAATGATTGATTTGTTCAATGAAAGAATTCCTAAAGCACTTGATAGAATTAAAGTGCTTTCTGAGTTGATTGCTTAATAATCAATTGGGTATCTCTATTACGAGTTAAAAAAATTAGAATTTTGGAGGCGTTTATGAGAGTAATATTAGGAATACAAGTGGGAGATAGGGAACATGAAGCAGTGAAGGTTCAGGAACTGCTCACAAAGCATGGATGTATCATCAAAACCAGATTGGGGCTACATGAGGCATCAACTGTGGCTTGCAGCTCAAAAGGTTTGATTCTACTGGAATTCTTACCTGATTCAGAGGCTGAAATCGATTCGATTGAGACGGAGCTATCCTCTCTTGAGTCGGTTGTTGTCAGGAAGATGGTGTTTTAAGCGTTCCTGAACCTTTTTGTTATTTTTCTGTGAAACGAACTCGTCAACTAAATGACGCCTACAGATGCAAGAGATTGTGTTTGTAGGTGTTTTTTAGCATTGAAGATGATCTAATGATCATGGAATGATCAGGGGGTCCGACC
>DMAP01000072.1 GCA_003446975.1 Clostridiales bacterium
TGTGTATCAAGTTGTTCAGCAAATTTGCTTTCAATCTCAGAATCATAGACCAGATAATCAAACAGATGTTTATGCAGATTCATGGCATTCACACCCAACTGACCTTTTACCTGAGCTTCAGTGAATATCGAATCCTCAAATTGCTCTTCAAGTTTACGATACTGAATATGCTTGATAACCGTAGAAGCTTTCTGCTCATTGATGATTTTTGAAGCCTTGATAATGAAATCCTCGGGGTTTTCCTTGAACTGGTCAAACGTTGCTTTATTAAGCTGCGTTAGGATAGCAACTACATCCTTGCGAGTAAGAGAGGTCTTTTCAACTATCTTACCTGTCAAGTCAAACTTAACGGCATTATTGGCTACTACCGAAACATTTTTTGTCAGGGAAGTACTTGTTTGGAAACCTTTCCCGTCAAGCATCTGCTTCTTGGTTGCAGAGGTCTTCAGATCCCCTTCCTTCACTTCGACAAACACTTTCGAAACATGCAGGGTGTTATCCAATACCCCAATACAATTGGTAACCAATTCAGTGGGGTCGAAAGACACCTGGTAAATTGATTTCCCTTTGATACGCGACCACAGATCCTGAAAATCCTTACTTCTGAATCGTTCCTCGTTAAGCTTCATTTCTATATTGTTGGAGAAGGCATTTTCGGGAGCAATTGAAGACGCATCAAAAACGGAATCCAAGATTCTCTTGATGCCGGGCAGATAGGGTTTCAGCTCTTCGGCAACAGCAAACTCCCCTGAATCGATTGAAGCATAATACGACGGCGTCAACGCTCCCCTGTGAACATACCCTTTGACTATCAGATCATCATATATGGTTTGAGCCAGCATCTCATCGATATGCAGAGGTTCCCCTCCTTCCGTAATGACTGTCTGATCAGTGAACAGCGAGATATTCACAGTTTTTGGCCGGTCGGCAGCAATATCGGCAATTTCTTTCTGCAAAGATTCGGAGAAAGACTTATAACTCTCATTGGCAATAACGGTAAGTATATTATAGACATGCACATTGGCCCCCAAAACGGAGTTATCCATGCGGATACCGTCTTTATTGACACAAAGACGTAGGCCACGACCAACTTCTTGTCGCTTCCTGGTTTCTGAGGAGCTTTGTTTCAAGGTACAAATCTGGAAGACATTGGGATTGTCCCACCCTTCTTTCAAAGCAGAATGGGAAAAAATGAATCGCACAGAATTAGAGAGACTCAGCAATTCCTCTTTATTTCTCATAATGAGATCGAAGGCATCGATGTCATCAGAGGTATCCTTCCCCCTTTTTACATCAGAGTCTATAAAATGCTTCTTCTTATCGATGGAAAAATAGCCCGCATGGATTTTCTTTTGTGATACCTTCCCTAAATATTCTACATACCCTGCATCTTTTAATGATGGCTGGAATTGTGCAACTTCATCTTGATAGATATCTTCAAACCAAGTCGCATATTGACCATTCAATTCATCCCCACCATCATCATATTGACGATATTTGGCTACCTCATCGATGAAGAACAAGGAGAGTACCTTGATGCCTTTTCTAAAAAGTTCCCTTTCCTTTTCCAGATGGGTCTTTATGGTCTCCCTGATCTGAATCTGCCTGAGGGCATCCTCGTTCTGACTGCCAATAACCTGACCAACAGAAACAGACTGTCCGTTGAGAAAGACCAATCGATTCTTGAAAGGATCAATTTCTGATATGATATACCTATTCTTATATTCCTCAAGCTCTCCTGACAACGAATAGAGATTACTCCCAATCTCCAAGGTTCTCAACCTTCGTTTCACCCCGTTAGCCTGTTTCGCATCAAACCAGACATTGGCTTTGGGTGGGGCATTTGGCGAAAGCGATAGCGAAGATACATATACATACCCATCCGTAGCAGAACTGCCGACAAACTCAATGCCCTTTACCGATATCTTCTTGACAAGCTTCATATTATACGCTTCCACAGCATCAAGTCGATATATCAAATTGAATTGTTTTCTGGGAGTGGCCGAATAGCGAAGGGTAAAAAGAGCATTGAACTTTTTAAGCATCTCTACTGTCTTTTCGCCTTCAACAGACTGGGGTTCATCGATTATTAAAATTGGATTGGTTTTTGCAATGACATCAATCGGTTTTCGACTCCGGAAGGAATCCAAGTCCATGTATATTCTTCTTGCATCTGCGCCCCTGGCATTGAATGCCTGGGAATTGATAATCATTGCATTGATTGCATTATCACTTGCAAATTGTTCAATCCTTTCAAGTTTGGAAGAATTATAGATGAAGTATCGAATTGCTGTCCCATACATCTGTTTAAAATGGTCTTCAGTTGTCTGAAAGCTTTTATAGATTCCTTCTCTAATAGCAATACTCGGAACAACAATGATAAACTTCGACCACCCATACTGTTTCTGGAGTTCATACATTGTCTTGATATAGGTATAGGTCTTGCCTACTCCTGTTTCCATCTCAATGGTAAGGTTATACCTACCCTCAAGTTTGGAGGATACTGGTAATCGATGTATCCTTTGGATATTCTGAATATTCTTAAGTATCTGTGACTTTCCATCAGCGTCCTTGAAATATAAATCTGGAGCAATAGGGGCGTTGCGAAAACCGGTATAATCCATGTCAGTAAAATCATTAGCACCATTTCCAGCATGCCCTCTATCAATGACATACGATTGAAGATAGTTCGGTTGTCCAGAAAACACAGTGCATACGGCTTGGGCAGCATCAGCCTGGAATTTTTGGTTCTTGAATTGTAATTTCAGTTGTTTTTCTTCACTCATTTTTCTTCCTTAGATTACCCGGATCTTGTCAGAATTACTGGCAAAGGTCGGGTCATAATGTTTGAAGAGTTGCTCAACATTAATTCGGTCGACACTGCTGGAGAAGCAACTGTCTTTGAAGACGACCTTGGTGGCCTGTCTTTTTGCAATGGCTATGACAACTTCTTCACTGATGGCTTCTGAGAAACAAGCAATCAAGGCACCATCTTCAACGTTGTGGATAATAGTTTTTCCTATCATTTCCTTCTTATAGGGCAAGGAAAGCGGTAACCCCCAATCGAGCATGATCCCAAAGAGAATATCCAATTCAGTACGGTCAGATTTGATATTTGATTCAGAATCAAATAAGTCCTGCTGTTCCAGTTCAGCTGCTCCATAATACACGTCGTTCATATTGGAAGAATCGATTTTCAGGACACGGAATCCGATATCAGGAAGCTTCTTAGGTTCAGCTCCTAGGTCAAGTTGGGTATTCTCCTGCTCAACTTCCTTTCGAATCTTCTCACCTGCGCGGCGAATACGTTCTTTACCTATTTCACAGATGGTAGGATATCCATCTTTAAAAGCTTCAGACTTCTCATCACATTTTTCAGGGACTTGAACCATGATGAACTTACGGTTACCACCATCTTCAGCATTGAGTTGCATAACGGAGTGGGCGGTAGTGGCTGAGCCGGAGAAGAAATCGAGGACAATATCGTCTTGCCCAACATTTGCTACTTGTAAAACACGAGAAAGCAGCCGGGTAGGCTTTGGTCCATCAAAATAGCCTTTTCCATCAAACAACTTTTTCAATTCTTGACGCCCTTCCTGATTATGCCCTACTTCCTTATGAAACCAGAGAGTCGTGGGAGTCATTCCGTCTTGAACATCTGAAAGGAACCTCTTCAGCCGTGGAACATTATCCCCATTTTCTCCAAACCAAACCCTATTGTCTGCAATTAACTCTTGAAGCCTTTTGTAAGAAACCCTCCAACAAGATCCGTTTGAGGCTGCTACCTCACGACCACTTGGCGTAATTATTGGATAATCGTACGCAGCAGAATAAGTTTTTACTGTTAAATCCCCAGAAATCCAAACTCCCCTTGGATCATTATCTGGGTTCTTATATCGAGCGATGGATTCATCCGATCTGTTTAACTTTCCAATTTGAAAAGAATTCAATTGCTTTGCAAATACCAAAACATAGTCATGGCTTGCTGATAGATACTTCGCATCATTTTTTGGAGAGAAAGCCCTTTCCCAGATTATTGTTCCAACATAATTCATCTCACCAAATACTTCGTCACTCAATTTTTTCAGATTGTCATACTCATTATCATCAATACTAATGAATATAACCCCATCATCCCTAAGCAGATTCTTAGCCAGTCTCAGCCTAGGGTACATCATTGTGCACCAATCAGAATGGAATCTCCCATTGGAATCAGGGTTGACTGCCAACCTGTTGTTTTCTTCATCAACGAGGGTAGTCTGTTCCTTCCAGTCCTCTTGGGATTGATGGAAGTTATCCTTGTAGACAAAATCTTTCCCGGTATTGTAGGGAGGATCGATATAAATCATCTTCACTTTACCAAGATAGCTCTCCTGAAGAAGCTTCAGGACATCAAGGTTATCCCCTTCAATATAGAGATTTTCTGTTGTGTCCCAATCTTTTGATTCTTTTTTACAAGGACGAAGCGTCTTATTGATAGGAGTGGCGGCCAAACGCCTTGCGTCCCGTTTTCCTACCCAGGTGAACTCATAGTGTTCCGGAGAAGTTGAAATTTCGTCGCCAAGAATCTCTTTCAACCGTTCAAAGTCGATGACTTCTCGAATCTTACCCTCTGGATCTCTCCCTTCTGTAACAACTTCGGGAAACATGGTTTTTACCGTTTCAATATTTTCTTCGATTAGATCTTTGGTTTGCATTTTCATCTTTTCCATACTAGTATCTCTCCTGGACAAGCTTAGTCATTCTATCTTTCATTGGAAGCAATTGTCTGCGGTATTCCAACTTTTTATTTACCTGGACTTCCCTATTCATTCTTTTTTCCAGGCTCCCAATCTGTTTTGCCAAACTTCTGATTTCCAATGCCACATCAATAGCTTTTGAAAGATTTCCGTTGAATTGGGTTGCTCCAACCTCGCCTTCTGAGAGCTGCCCTATTATTGAAGCATAGAGAGCATCCATATCCAAAGCATGGAGGTCAAGGGTAAACGCAGTACCTTCCTCCATCCATTTTGTCTTAAACGAAGTTATAACCTTAAACTCTTGCAAAGTTTGAGAGCTTTTCTCTTTGTAGTTCAAAACCAGCTGAGTCCATCCCTTACAGGTCAGAACAAACAAAATATATTGGGGCATCCTCTGATCTATACATTCCAGAATCCTATAGTCAAAATCCTTAACGTCCCTAATACGGACCTCAAAAACCTGAATCTCAAAAACTGTATTCCCCTTGGCTATATGAAGAGTCTCAGGAGCCAGCTTATGTTGCCATAGTATTGAAGTAATCCGCCGGTTATAGTTTGCACGCATCGAAGCCTCAAACCCAAGATTTGTAAATAATTTCTCTTTGGGAATGGAACGTCCGAATATGGTTGAATCGGGTAAAGCCAACATCACTTACCTCACAACAAAAAAACAAATCAATTCGAAATCATCAAGCCCTGCATACTGCCCTCTCAAGGCCGTAGTAGGCCCTTCCTTGAACAGCGAATCAATATCGCTCGTCTCTTTTATGTCTATGATCGATGCAATCGTTTTCTCCAACAACGCTGAATAAGGATCCATCTTTTTCCCATCATTTGTTTCAGAATTGAATCGGCTACAAAGCACACCGTTAGGAATAGCAAAACCTTTACACAATAAGCGAAGGTCATCCAGCATTTTTTTTGGTTCCAGATGATTGCAAATAACCTTGCCATCCATATCAAGATACACCATATAGAATGGATGAAGCCTATTCTGACTATCAATATTCACTTCGTTATGAAGATTCTTCAGAATATACACTACCCCAGGAGGAAAATCCTTGGAAGCAGGCACAACAGCATGAAGCCCATTGGGTACTCTATCCAAGTGCGGATGGGATGAAATATAGGATAAAAGATCCAAGCGAAATTCATTCAAACC
>DMAP01000134.1 GCA_003446975.1 Clostridiales bacterium
GGGATATAATTGTGATGGATGTTTGTCCGAATATCTCTTTGCTGCGCACGATCGAATCCAGTGTTCGAAATCCCGCATAATCCAGATGAATCCTATCTTCTGGTATGCCTTGCTCAATCAGGTCATTCATCATGGAAATAGGTTCATTATAATACGTTTCAGAATTATCACCACTGACTAGCAGATAATCGACTTTGCCACTATTGAAAAGCTCAACAGCTGCTGATATTCTGTAGACATAATATGGATTCAGATAGCCTGAAACCGTATTTTTGGTTGTTCCAAGGACCAAACCTACTTTATTGTGCGGAATGTTTTCAGTGGTATCATATGTGAATTTTCGAGTGCTGAACTCGACAAAAAGATTTGGTAATAATATAGCCAAAGACAGCAACAAAACCAGAAGCTTAGTTGCCTTCATCAGCATGTTCTTCTTACTCATTAACAATTCTCCATATCTATTTGTCCAGATTTTTGACAAAAATGTGTTTGACGTACTTGTTTCCGCTTTCCCTTTGATCCAAGCTAATTGTTTTAATGCTCTTAATTAATGTGGACAATTTTTGATAGCCGTAATTTCTTGGATCAAAATCCGGTTTTTTCTTCAATATCAAGTTACCCACATCTCCCAAAAAAGCCCAACCATCATCATCTGCAACAGTGTCAATGGTGTTCTTGATGGAACTGATAATATTTTCGGGAATTCTGGTTTTAATATTTTTACGTTTATGTTTTGGCTCTACCTTGTTGTTTTCTTTTTCCTCAACTTCCGCAGGTTCCTCCTGGTTTTGAATCACTTCCAGATAAATGAACTTGTCACATGCGATGATAAATGGATTAGGTGTCTTCTTTTCACCTATTCCTATAACCTTCATACCGGCTTCTCTCAACCTAATTGCCAATCTGGTAAAATCGCTGTCACTGGAAACAATGCAAAATCCATCGACTTTACCTGAGTACAGTATATCCATGGCATCGATAATCAAAGCCGAATCACTTGAATTTTTACCAACTGTATAGCTGTACTGTTGGATTGGTGTTATAGCATTCTCCAGTAGAACCTTTTTCCATCCGATTAGATTGGGTTGTGTCCAATCTCCATAAATCCTTTTAAAGGTTGGAATGCCATATAAAGCGACCTCTTCCATCATTTCCTTCACTTTCTTGTAAGGTATATTGTCCGCGTCTATCAGGACAGCCAATCTCAAATCATTCAAATTTTGCATTTATCCTCCTACTCCATTCGTTGAGCAAATCATACATAAAAAGCAATAGAGCATTCTATTGCTTTACATCATAATTTTGCTATATCAGTTCTATACTGCATTTTTTCAAATGCTATCTTACCAATGTTATTATATATCTTATCTCTTGCCTTTTCAACGTTTTCTTCCAGGCAAGCGACTGCCAGGACCCTTCCACCGTTTGTCACCACTTGACCATCCTTGATGGCAGTACCTGCGTGAAATATCATTATCTCTTCATCAACGAAATCCAATCCGCTGATTGTCATACCCTTTTCATAATGTTCAGGATAGCCGCCTGATGCCATGACAACTGCAACAGTGGCCTTATCAGACCAGACCAGGTCATTCTCTTTGAGGTTGCCTTCAACCACTTTCATCATTATTTCAATCAAATCCGATTCCAATCTGGGTAAAATAACCTGCGTTTCCGGATCACCGAATCTGACATTAAATTCCAGTACCTTGGCCTCATCGTTCTCAATCATTAAACCGATGAATAAAACACCGCGAAAATCTATGTTTTCTGCACGTAAGCCTTTTTTTATATTTGATAGAATATGCGTGTCAATATAGGTTTTCAAATCCTTTGTGTATATGGGATTTGGGGAAAAGCATCCCATTCCTCCTGTATTCAGGCCCTTGTCATCATCATATGCCTTTTTATAGTCCCTTGCGCTTTCCATCGGAATAATATTATGGCCATCTACAAAACATAACAGCGAAGCCTCTGTTCCCGTCAAAAACTCTTCAATGACAATTCGATCCCCCGCATCTCCAAACTGACGTTTTGTCATAATATCTATCACAGCTTCCTCGGCTTCTTTTCTATTCTCACATATCAATACGCCTTTTCCAGCAGCAAGACCATCAGCTTTTACAACAATTGGGGTGTTGAATCGATTTAATCCTTTCAAGGCATCTTCTGCTTTGTTAAAAACACCATATTGTGCCGTAGGAATATTATACTTAATCATAAAATCTTTAGAGTAAGCTTTGCTCCCTTCAAACCGGGCGGCTTTCTTATCCGGTCCAAACACCCTCAAACCTTCATCTATGAGGCTGTCTGCCAATCCCAACACCAATGGTGTCTCTGGCCCTATCACTGTCAAATCGATTGCTTTTTCCTTGGCAAACCGCGTGATTTCTTGAATGTCGTCAACCTGAAACTCTACACATTCCGCAATATTCTGTATGCCTGCATTGCCCGGTATACAGAATAACTTGTCAACCAAAGGACTTTGACTGATTTTCCAACAAATCGCATGTTCTCTACCGCCATTTCCAACTACTAAAACTCTCATCACTTATCTCCTAATGTTTGAAATGTCTCATGCCTGTAAGCAGCATGGCAATACCCGCATCATCACAGGCTCTTATGACCTCTCCATCTTTTATGGATCCACCGGGTTGAATGATTGCTGTGATTCCTGCTCTTGCCGCTTCTTCAATTGAATCCGGGAATGGGAAAAAAGCATCTGATGCGAGTACGGAACCTTTGACAAATTCCACACCGAAATATTCAATGCCATGTTCTATTGCTTGTTTGCAAGCCCATATCCTACTAACCTGTCCTGGCCCGTTCCCAATGGTCTGTCCATTTTTTGCTATTGTTATGCCATTAGATTTTGTATGCTTAACAATCTTCCATGCAAATATCAAATCCTTCATCTCTTGATCGGAGGGTTTTCTTTTGGTGACATTTTTTACACCATCTTCTGAAAATAAAGCGAAATCAATTGTTTGTACAAGCAAACCCCCACCTACTTTTTTAAGGTCAATTGCGGTCTTTGGCTGCTTGTTAGATATATCTTCCACCTTCATTATTCGAATATTCTTCTTGCTTTTCAAAATATCAAGTGCCTTTACTGAGAAGGATGGGGCAGCAATAATCTCAATAAATGTCTTATTGATCTCTTCTGCCGCAATTTCGTCGATTTCTCTGTTGGCAACAACTATCCCTCCAAAAATTGATATGGGGTCTGACTGATAGGCCTTTTTGTAAGCTTGTACGATGCTGTCATCACTACCAACGCCACAAGGATTTGCATGTTTGCACGCGACAATTGTCGGTTCGTCAAATTCCTTCAGCAATTCCAATGCACCATTTGTGTCATTGATATTATTGAATGACAATTCTTTGCCGTGTAATTGAGTAGCACTGTTTAGATATCCTTTGATATTTTTGATTTCTGTGTAAAATGCCGCCTGTTGATGAGGATTTTCTCCATATCTCATTTCCTGAACTTTCTCATAAGTCAGAGTCAGACTTTTGGGCAATTGGTTGTCATTTCTCTCTGATCTGAAATATTCCGCAATCAGAGCGTCATAAGCTGCAGTATGTTCAAATACTTTTGAGGCAAGGTAAAATTTAGTTTCTTCGGATACATATCCCTGTGATTCAAGCTGTTCGGCAATCAGAATATAATCACATGGGTCCACCACTACTATCACATCCTGGTAATTCTTGGCTGCAGATCTTAGCATTGTCGGCCCACCAATATCAATGTTCTCGATTGCAGTTTCTCTGGTTACTTGATCTTTTAATATGGTTTCCTTGAATGGGTATAGATTGACCACCACAATATCAATCAGCTCAATTTCCAGATCCCGTATCTGGTTCATGTGATTCTGATTATCTCTTACTGCCAATAGTCCACCATGTATTTTGGGATGAAGCGTCTTCACTCTGCCATCAAGGCACTCTGGGAATCCTGTCACGTCAGAGATGCCAATGACAGGTATGCCAGCATCAGATATGCTTTTTGCAGTCCCACCTGTAGATATGATCTCAACTCCAATATCCGACAATCGTTTAGCGAAGGTAATAATACCCTCTTTATTTGAAACACTTATAAGCGCTCTCATTTTGTCCTCCTATTCATTTACTGATTGATACCTTGCGCCCAATCACTTCAAGCTTTCCATCGCAATATAGTTTTATTGCCTCAGGAAGCAATTCATGCTCTATAGCAAGAACTTTGCTTTGCAGCGTCTCTGGTGTATCGTCAAAATCCACCGCTACGGATTCCTGTAGAATAATAGGTCCATTATCAGCTTCCTCATCTACAAAGTGAACTGTCGCGCCACTGATTTTGACCCCATAATCCACTGCGCTTTGATGAACCTTTAACCCATAATAGCCTTTTCCGCAAAAAGAAGGTATGAGGGAGGGATGAATATTGATAATCCTGTTCCGATACGCTTCTATGAATTTTTTATCAAGAATTTTCAAATAGCCTGCCAGGATAACCAGCTCAACATTTTTCTCTATTACGGCTTCCAATATTTGTCTATTGTAATCATCCTTACCAATCAACTGACTATCAATCATTAAGCTTTCAATGTTATGTTTCTTCGCTCTTTCCAGTCCATATGCATTTCTCTTATTGGAAACCACTAAAACCAATTCGCCGTAGATTTCCTTTTTTTCAATTTTATCGATTATCGACTGAAGATTTGAACCTGATCCTGATATCAAGACTGCTATTCTTATCGGTGGCATATCTTTATATCTCCATCTCTCTGAATGATTTCGCCAAGAAATACCGGGTTTTCTCCCTTATCGGTCAAGTACTTCAATATCTCACTATAATCATCCTTTCCAACTGTTAGAACAATACCAATACCCATATTGAAAGTCGAATACATCTCATCCAAATTGATATTTCCCTCTCTTTGAATAATTTTCTGTATCGGCGGAATATTGATAAATTGAGTGATGATGTCAGCTGACAACCCTGCTGGCAGCATTCTCGGAATATTTTCGTAGAAACCACCACCCGTTATATGACTCATCCCTTTAATATCAAATCTCGCCACCAGATCAACAATCGTATCAGCATAGATTCTTGTCGGCACCATAAGAGCCTCGCCCAAAGCACAACCCAGTTCATCCAGATATTTATCAGTTTTCCAGTCTAAAATATCAAAAAAAAGTTTTCTGACCAACGAGTAACCATTGGAGTGAAGACCGCTTGATGGCAATCCAATTAGCATATCTCCAGCTATTATTTTCTCACCGGTTATAATCTTCTTTTTATCAACAACACCCACACAGAATCCGGCTACATCGTACTCGCCTTTACCATATAATCCCGGCATCTCTGCAGTTTCACCCCCGATTAACGCAGCTTTGGCCTTAATGCAACCATTGGCAATCCCTTTAACAATATCAGCTGCTTTAGAAGGTTCTAATTTTCCTGTCGCTATATAGTCGAGAAAAAATAGTGGTTTCGCACCCTGGCAAATGACATCATTCACACACATGGCAACGGCGTCTTCTCCTATCGTGTCGTGTTTGTCCATCATAAAGGCTATCATCAGCTTTGTTCCTACACCATCGGTTCCTGCTACAAGAACAGGCTCCTCATAGACATCTTTATCAAGCTGAAAAAGACCTCCAAATCCACCTATATCAGACAGAACACCTTTTGTGAAAGTCTTTTTCACGTGTTCACGCATCAATTGGACGGACTCGTATCCTGCTTCTTTGTCCACACCAGAATCTTTATAGGTTAATCCTTCATTCATAATAATCTCTCCTGCCCATCATGATTAGGAACAGCCATCGGATAATCTCCATCCAAGCAAGCTAGGCAGAAGCCGTTTTCCTGACCTGTTGACTTAAGCAGTCCCTCTATACTTAAATAATGTAGTGAATCTGCACCAAGAAAAGCTTGGATTTCCAGTTCTGTTTTTGAAGCACCAATTAAAAATCTTCTGAAAGGCGTATCAATACCAAAAAAGCAGGAGTATTTTACTGGTGGTGATGCGATTCTGACATGTACCTCTTTCGCGCCAGCATCCTTGACCATCTGGACTATCCTTTTGCTGGTTGTGCCTCTAACGATGGAGTCATCAACCATGACGACTCTTTTGCCTTTTACGATTTCAGATAAAACACTTAGTTTTATTTTAACACCTTCATCCCTCAGTTCCTGATTTGGTTCGATGAATGTTCTCTTGGCATATCTATTCTTAATCAATCCGAGACCATAAGGTATGCCCAAATGTTGCGCATATCCTATGGCAGCTGGTGTTCCGGAATCCGGAACTGAAAAAACCAGGTCTGCGTCAATAGGAGATTCTTTCGCCAACTCCACACCACAATTATATCGAGTCTGATAAACATTGATATTATCAATGTTGCTGTCTGGTCTTGCAAAATATATAAACTCAAAGATGCAGGATTTCTTTCTGACAAACATACCGCTAGGTATGCTCGAAATACCTTCATCATTAATGACCACTATCTCACCAGGCTCGATGTCTCTCACAAATTCACCGCCCATGGCTGAAATGGCACAACTCTCAGATGCAAACAGATACCCATCATCTCTTTTCCCCAGACACAACGGTCTAAGACCAAAAGCGTCCCTGATGCCAATCAGCTCTTTTTCGGTCATAATCACAAAGGCAAAAGCACCCTTGATGATTTCCATAATATTCCTGACGGATTTAACCATGTCGCCTTTAAAGTTTCTAGCCAATAAGTTGGCTATCACTTCTGTGTCGGTTGATGTTTGGAAAATAACACCTGTATCTTCCAGCATTTCTCTCAAGGCTTCAGCATTTGTAAGGTTTCCATTGTGTGATATGGCCAGTGAACCCTTTTTATACTTGACAACGAGAGGTTGAGCATTCTCTTTAAGACTATCTCCTGTAGTCGAATATCTAACATGTCCCGTCGCCATTCCACCAACAAGCTTGTCCAATATCTTATCATCAAAAACCTCTGCCACCAAACCCATATCTTTATGATACTCTATACCGCCACCGCATTTGACCGCGATACCCGCGCTCTCCTGGCCCCTATGCTGTAAAGAGAACAAACCATAGTAAGCAAGCTGAGATACTATTTCAGGTCTACTCGAGTAAACGCCCACTACACCACATTCTTCATGTAATTTATCGTCATCAAATATTTTGTCGAACATTTTTCACCTATCCTTGAATTCTTTTTAAAACTTCTTGATATGTCTCTTCCACTTGTCCCAAATCTTTTCTGAATCTATCTTTATCAAGCTTTTTATTGGTTTCAATATCCCATAATCTGCAAGTATCAGGAGAGATTTCATCCGCCAATATCACTTCGCCATTATATAGTCCGAACTCAAGTTTAAAATCCACCAACCTGATTCCCTTGTTCATAAAATAACCTTTCATAATTTCATTGATTTTGAAAGTATCTGTTTTTATCTTTTCAAGTTGTTCTCTTGACGCCAAATCCAATGCATATATATGGTAATCATTAATCAGTGGGTCACCTAGTTCATCGTTTTTGTAACAAAACTCAAGAATTGTTTCTTTTATTTCGGTGCCTTCTTCCAATCCCATTCTTTTTGCAAATGATCCAGCCACTAAATTTCTTACAATAACTTCAATAGGAAGTATCTGTACAGCTCTTACCAACGACTCCCTATCACTCAACAATTCCAGAAAATGTGTCTTGATGCCTTTTTCCTCAAGCATTAAAAACATGGTTGCAGACATCTTGTTATTTACAACTCCCTTTCCCACTATCGTCCCTTTTTTCACACCATTGAAAGCTGTAGCATCATCCTTGTAATCCACAATATACTTCTGATCATCATCTGTCTTGAACACTTTCTTTGCCTTGCCTTCATATATCATATCCAGTTTCTTCATCACTTATCTCCTATCGCCCCAGTTTTACTTGTAGTGCTTTGTCTTTCGCTTTAACTTTATCTGCCATTTCAATTTTATAATCTTTATATTTAGCTCTGAGAGTCTCATATTTCACTGACAATATCTGAACTGCCAGTAAAGCGGCATTTTCGGCGCCGTCTATCGCAACTGTGGCAACAGGAACCCCACTCGGCATCTGCACAATTGACAGTAACGAATCCAAGCCGTCCATGGTTGATGATTTGATAGGCAATCCTATCACAGGCAGACAGGAAACGCCAGCAAGCACGCCAGGTAGATGAGCCGCTTTACCTGCAGCGCCTATGATCAGTTCATAATGTTTGTCTGCATTTTTTGCAAACTCCAACGCTTCGAATGGCGTCCTGTGAGCTGATAATACTCTAACATCATATTCAACACCAAACTTCTTTAAAACTTCCAAACCCTTTTCAACAATTGGGAAATCCGAATCACTTCCCATGATAATCGCTATTTTCATGTTCTCCTCCATTTTATAAGTAATATTTTATTCCTGCTTCGAAAATACCCTGATTCTTTTCTCNNGGGAATATTCTTGTGCAAATTGTTTCCAATTCTTTCTGAGTGGGCCATTTTGCCAAGTACTCTGCCATCCGGGCTTGTAATTGCCTCAACAGCTTCAGTTGACCCATTTGGATTGTAAAAGCCATCACAAGATACGTTTCCATTAATATCCACATACTGTGCTGCAATCTGCCCATTCTCCTGAAGCCTTGATATCCAGTGATCATTTGCTACAAAACGTCCTTCTCCATGAGATACAGGTACTGTGTATATATCCCCGACTTGACAATTATTAAACCAAGGCGACAGATTTGACGAGATTTTTGTATGGACAAAGGTTGAAATATGTCTTCCAATACTGTTGTAAGTCAATGTAGGTGCTGTATCATCCAGATCCCTAATTTCACCATATTGTAATAATCCTAGCTTGATCAGTGCTTGAAATCCGTTACAAATTCCCAATATCAATCCATCTCGATTCTTTATCAGATCCATGACCTGATTTTGGATCATTGGATTTTTGAATACTGATGTTATGAACTTGCCGGAACCCTCCGGCTCATCACCGGCGCTGAAACCACCTGGAATCGCAATGATTTGTGCCTCTCCTATTAGTTTCGCCATATGTTTGATTGATTCGTCAAGAACTTTGGGGTTAAGATTTTTAAATACAAAGGTATCAGCATGTCCACCAGCTTTTTCAAATGCTTTTGCGGTATCATATTCACAGTTCGTCCCCGGAAATACCGGTATGAAAACCCTTGGTCTCACGACTGGTTTTACTTTGCAAACCTTATTGCCTTTGGTATATCTAAAAACACTTGCCAGATCATCAATGTCGGTCTTTACGGGAAAAATATCGTTGAGAGGCTCAATCCATTTATACATTATTTCGTTGATTCTCATACTGATGTCATTAATTTTCAGATATGGCTCATCTAACGTTTTGCCTATTATCTCGATTGGCAATCCGTCGGTTACCACTTCTGATTTTAGTTCAATGACTATACTGCCATAGTCGGGTTGAAACAAGGCTTGCTCGCTAAGATGATGATTTGTTTGAATACCTATCTTATTTCCAAAAGCCATTTTAGACAAGGAAGCCGACAGCCCACCATAACCTATTGTATGGGCAGATAAAACCGCACCCTTATGAACAAGATCCACAATCATGTCATATTTCACCTTCAGATCATTGTAGTCAGGGAGATGCATTTTATTTTTCTTTATTGCAACCAATCCAATCTGAGAACCTGGTTGTTTGAACTCAGGTGATATCACTTTTTCAGAGCTGCCTACACATACCGCAAATGAAATTACCGTGGGGGGAACATGCAGATCTTTAAAGGTTCCGGACATACTGTCTTTCCCTCCTATAGCAGGGATTCCCAGCTGAATCTGGGCATTGAATGCTCCCAGCATAGCTGAGAAAGGCTTGCCCCATTTTTCTTCGTCAAAGTTCAACTTCTCAAAATACTCTTGTAGAGTTAGTCTTGCATTTCTGTAATCTCCACCCATAGCAACTATTTTGGCCAAAGAATGAATCACAGCATATTGAGCACCATGATATGGACTCCAAGTTGATAGATAAGGGTCAAAACCATGCGTCATAATCGTGCAGGTGTCCGTTTCTCCATCTATCAATGGAATTTTGGAAACCATACCTTCAGTTGGGGTCATTTGGTACTTGCCTCCGAAAGGCATCAATACTGTGCCGGCACCTATTGTCGAGTCAAATCTCTCTACCAGTCCTTTCTGAGCCGCAACATTCAAATCACTTAGATTCTCTATCCATTTCCTCGCCAAATCATAGGGTTTGTTGCTTTTTTTGTTATAAATTGAATTATAATCATACGCAGAAGGCTGTTTGACTAAAATGTTGCATTCTTCCATAACACCATTGGTGTCAAGAAAAGCCCTT
>DMAP01000137.1 GCA_003446975.1 Clostridiales bacterium
GCAGTTTTTTGTTGGTTTGTCTGAAAAACCAATTGGGATTCCAACCGTAGGTATGCCTCGACAAGTCTTTGTAAAATTCTTTCTTCACTCGAGGTGTAACTTCTACGACATCAATCTCCGCCAAAGCCATTCCTTCCTCGACATCCGTTGCATCAAGAACGTTGCCATGTTTATCTATAATACAGCTGATGCCATCAAAAACTGTCTTTCGTTCTTTACCTGTTCTGTTGGATACTACTATGGGTTTGCCAAATTCAAAGGCTCTTGTAATCCAAACCGGAGACATGGGTTTTTCTCCAAACCAGTTTGAAGGTGCACAAAAAACCTCACAACCTTTTCTATCCAAAACAGCACAGGTTTCCTCCACATTCATGTCAAAACAGATACAGATTCCAATCTTGCCTATCTTAGTATCAAAAACCTCAAGCCCTAAATCTCCGTCAGCTGACCACAAAGGGTCAGCTATAAACTGATGTATCTTTCTGTATTTTCCGATATAGCCTTCAGGACCGATCAAAGCAGCTGTATTGTAAAAAATATCGTCCTCATCTTTTTCTGCCAGTCCAATAACTATGTGCATATTGAATTGTTGGGCAAACTCACAGAGTCTATCGGTTGTTCTACCCGGTACTGTCTCAACAAAATCCCGTATATCATCACGGTTGTCAAATATATATCCTGTCGTACACATTTCAGGTAAAACAGCTAATTGAGTCTCTTTCTCATAAGCTTCTTTCAATAAGTCTTCTATTTTTTTTAAATTTTCTTCATATTTTTTAAACCCGGGTGCAAACTGAATAGCTGCAACTTTTACTTTCATTCACATACCTCCATTGCTATATCTATTAAATTATACAATAAAACCATTGATAGATTAATCTTTATTTTATATTTTAGCAAGTATATTAAATATTAAGAATCTTAATAAATTCTTTATATCTTCTGTATCCAAGTTTTTTGAATGCTTATATCAATTTAAACTAGCTATTTACTTTGATAATCAAAGTTTTTGATTGACATTAAAATACAATGCGTAATATACTTTGAATGTCAAAATAATGATAATATATTTAATTTATGGAGGAAAAGAAAATGACATTTGATAAAGTAAAAGAAATTTTGATTGAAGAATTGGGTTTGGAAGATGAAATTAATTTAACTGATAATTTGAAAGACGATCTGGATGCGGACTCGTTGGATTTAGCCGAAGTCGTAATAAATCTTGAGGAAGCTTTCGGAATAGAAATACCTGAGGAAGATTATCCAAAATTCAAGACAGTAAAAGACATCGTTGATTTTATAGACTCAAAGTTGAAGTAGGTATTATTATGGGATATTCAAGTTTATGTGAACTTCTAAATATTAAATATCCTATTTTTCAAGGTGGTATGGCTTGGATCTCTGATGCTGAATTGGCGGGAGCTGTTTCCAATGCAGGTGGATTAGGTATAATAGCAGCCGGAAATGCACCTCCGGAATGGCTTGAGGAACAAGTATACAAGATACGAAAACTGACTGATAAACCATTTGGTGTCAATATAATGCTTATGAGTCCATATAAAGATGCTGTCGCTGATGCTGCAGCATTTTTAGAAGTACCGGTTATCGTAACCGGTGCCGGTAGCCCTGGAAAATATATGGATATGTGGAAAAATAAAGGAATAAAGGTATTCCCTGTCGTGCCTACTGTAACGATGGCAATCAGACTGGAAAGAACGGGTGCTGATGGTCTTATCTGCGAGGGAACTGAAGCCGGTGGCCATATTGGTGAATTGACTACAATGACCCTAGTGCCTCAAGTCAGAGACGCTGTCGGATTGCCATTGGTGGCAGCTGGCGGGATAGCTGATGCCAGAGGCTTTGCGGCAGCTTTGATGCTAGGAGCATCAGGTATTCAAGTTGGGACACGGTTTTTAACAGCCTATGAGTGCAATGTCCATCAGAACTACAAACAGATGATTCTTCATGCAAAAGATACTGATGCGGTGGTCAGTGGAAGAACTACAGGTCATCCTGTCAGAAGCATCAAGAATAGATTGACATCAAAGTTCAAGAGAATGGAAAAAAACAATGCTTCTTTGCTGGAGTTGGAAAAAGAAGGCGAGGGAGCTCTTCGAAGAGCCGCTATAGAAGGTGATGTGAAGTCTGGATCTGTTATGGCTGGCCAGATAGCGGGCATGATCAACAAAGAGGAATCATGCGAGGATATTATTGTCGACCTTATGGAAAACACTGTTAAGCTTATTAAAAATTTTAGATTTGAGGAATAGTAATGGGTAAAATCGCTTTCATATTTCCTGGACAAGGATCTCAATATGTTGGTATGGGAAAAGAGATGTATAATCATTTCCCTGAGGCTAAAAGAATATTTGATGAGGCAGATAATGCTTTAGGTTTTAAAATTAGTGACTTGTGCTTTTATGGACCCGATGACGAACTTATAAAGACCGAAAATACACAACCAGCAATTCTAACTGTAAGCATAGCTACCTTGAAGGTTTTGGAAAAGCATGGGGTAAAAGCTGATTATACAGCTGGTTTAAGCCTAGGTGAGTATTCCTCTATGGTCTATGCCGGCGCTCTGGATTTTTCAGATGCGGTCAAGCTTGTGAAGAAAAGAGGCAAGTTCATGCAGGAAGCTGTTCCTGAAGGAAAGGGGAAAATGGCTGCTCTTATTGGGATAAGCCGTGAAGATGCAATTAAATTATGCGATGATCTGGGGAAAGACGGGGTTTTAGAGTGTGCTAATTTCAACTGTCCAGGTCAAATTGTAATCGGTGGCGAGGCTGAAACAGTGCTAAAAGCTGTTGAAGTTGCAAAGGATTATGGCTCAAAAAAGGCGATACTCCTACCTG
>DMAP01000445.1 GCA_003446975.1 Clostridiales bacterium
CTTGGCTGGAAGACCATCAACGGACACAAGGTGAAAATCATCCATGAGTCGGATATCCGAATGGAGTAAGGTATCCCGTGATAAGCGTTAATTATTCGAGCGGCAGGTTTTTTTACCTGCAACCTGGGTGGTACCGCGGAAGAATTTCGTCCCTGATTACAGAGGGGCTTTTTTATTTCTACAATGAATCGATAACTACTGATGCCAATGGGAGGATTAGATGAAGCAAATATTCAAGAACATTTCAACAGCACCGTATAACCAGTATGAGAAAGAAACAAGGGATCATTGGAATAACATTGATATTTTGAACCAAAGTGTTCAGACCAGAGCAGACAAAGAGAGCTTTATATTTTATGAGGGTCCACCAACGGCGAATGGAAACCCTGGAATCCATCATGTTATCGCCAGAACACTTAAAGATTCGGTTTGCAGATATAAAACAATGGAGGGCTATCAGGTCAAAAGAAAAGCCGGCTGGGATACTCATGGTTTACCTGTCGAAATTGAAGTGGAAAAACAGTTGGGATTAAATAATAAGCAAGATATTGAAGCATATGGGATAGATAGATTCAACCAAAAATGCAAGGAATCTGTATTCAAGTATGAGAACAATTGGCGAGAGATGACAGAACGAATGGCCTATATGATTGACCTCGACAACCCTTATGTAACGCTTGAAAATGATTATATCGAAAGTGTTTGGTGGATACTGGACAAGATGAACAAGGAAGGATTTATATACGAGGGACATAAGATTCTACCTTATTGTTCAAGATGTGGAACAGGGCTTGCCTCACATGAAGTGGCGCAGGGATATGAAGAGATAAAAACAGCAACCGTTTATGTCAAGTTCAAGAGAAAAGATGCGGATGAGTATTTTCTTGTTTGGACAACCACACCATGGACACTGGCTTCAAATGTATGCCTGACTGTACATCCCGATGAAACCTATATTAAGGCTAAAACAGAAAATTCAATCTATATACTTGAAAAGAATTCGGCAACGAGAGTTTTAAAAGAAGAATATGAGATAATAGAAGAAGTCAAGGGTAGAGATTTGGAGTACATGGCGTACGAACAGTTGATTCCCTTTGTAAAGACTGATAAAAAGGCATTCTACGTAACTTGTGGGGACTATGTTACCACAGAGGACGGAACAGGCATTGTACATACTGCGCCTGCTTTCGGGGAGGATGATTATCAGACCGGTCTGAAATACAATTTACCGGTTTTGCAACCTGTTGATGAAACCGGTAAGTATATTGACACAATATGGAAAGGCAAATTTGTGATGGATGCCGATCCGGAAATTATCGACTGGTTAAAGCAAGAAGGGAAGCTATATAAGAAGGAAACTTTGGCTCATAATTACCCGCATTGCTGGAGATGCAGGACTCCTTTGCTCTATTACGCCAAGCCTAGTTGGTATATAGCTATGACAAAACTCAAGGACAAGCTGATAGATAACAATAATTCGGTCGAATGGTATCCGCCATATGTCGGAGAAAAGCGATTTGGGAACTGGCTTGAGAACTTAAATGACTGGGCAATATCAAGAAGCAGATATTGGGGAACACCATTGCCGCTGTGGACATGTCAATGTGGCCATATTGAGAGTGTTGGATCCAGAAAAGAACTTGTAGAAAAAGCAATTGAAGAAATTAGCGAAGACATAGAACTCCACAGACCGTATGTTGACAATATTCATTTTGAGTGTCCGGAATGCGGTGGAGAAATGGAAAGAGTCAAGGATGTTATCGATTGTTGGTTTGACAGCGGAGCAATGCCTTTTGCGCAGCATCATTATCCCTTTGAAAATAAGGATAATTTTGATGAGTTATTCCCTGCAGATTTCATTTGTGAAGGAATTGATCAGACCAGAGGTTGGTTTTACTCTTTGATTGCCATTTCAACATTTGTCAAAGGAGTGTCGCCATACAAACGAGTACTGGTAAATGATCTTATCCTGGATAAGTTTGGAAAGAAGATGTCCAAATCGAAAGGCAATACAGTTGATCCATTTGAAATGTTTGATAAATACGGTGCAGATGCATTAAGATGGTATTTATTGTATGTATCACCTGCATGGACGCCTACAAAATTCGATGAAGACGGATTAAAAGAAGTATTGAGCAAGTTTTTCGGGACAATCAAAAATGTCTATAACTTCTTCGCGTTGTATGCGAACACAGATGAGATAGATCCCAAGGATTTCTTTGTTGCATACAACAACAGACCTGAATTGGATAGATGGATATTATCAAAATTCAATAACCTTACAGGCTATGTCAGGGAAAGCATGGCGCAATATGACCAAACCAAATGTGTCAGGGCGATTCAGGAATTTGTCAATGAGGATTTATCAAATTGGTATATCAGAAGATCCAGAAGAAGATTCTGGGCCACTGAGTTGACGGATGATAAAAAATCAGTCTACAATACGACAATGGAAGTATTGATAGGCGTATCACAGCTGATAGCACCTTTCTCTCCATATTTATCAGAAGAGATTTACAGGAACCTGACCGGAGAAGTATCGGTACATTTGAGCTACTTGCCAGAGGTCAATCAAGCGTTGGTTGATTTGAATACCGAAACCAGAATGGATTTGGTTAGGAATCTGGTTACGCTAGGTAGAGCTGCTAGAGAGACTGAAAGGATTAAAGTCAGACAACCCCTGCAGAAGATTCATATTGATGGCGAGTATGAGGCAGTTATATCTGACCTCGCACCTTTGATTATGGAAGAGCTTAATATAAAAGAAGTTGTGTTTGAAAAGGATTTGAATGCGTTTATGAACTTCAGCCTGAAGCCAAATTTCAGAACAGCAGGACCCAAATTGGGTAAAAACGTGAAGGCTTTTGCTGATGTTTTATCTAAATCAAATGCCTTGGAAATAATCAATGGTGTTCAAAATGGTGGCATTATAGAACTCATCGTAAATGGAGAAACCGTCAGCGTGACAGAGGATATTTTGGATATTCGAATCACATCCAAAGAAGGATTCAATGTGTCCATGGCCAACAATTTATTTGTCATACTTGATACCAATATTGACGAAGAATTATTAAACGAAGGCTACGCAAGGGAGTTCATCTCTAAGATCCAACAAATGCGAAAGAACAATGATTATGAGATGATGGACAATATTAAGGTGTTCTTTAAAGGTCCTGAAGAGATAGTCGAAGCAGTGAACAGATACAGAGGCTATATCATGCAGGAGACATTAGCCATAGACATACTAAAAAAAGAATCACTAAACGGTGAAGTGCAGAACCTTAATGGACATGATACGTGTATAGAACTTCAAAAGATATAAAAACAACCCGACAACTAACATTGTCGGGTTTTATTTTGGTCTTTCAATCATTAATATTCTTGTCTGAATGATCTTTCATACATTTCGCATTCTTTTTGAATGCATTTGTTATTTATATTGTGTATGCAGGTTATAGTACCACAAGCTTTGAATTTCATTTTATTGACAGTTGGTTTTTTTGTGTCTTTGCTATTCATTGTAATACCTCCAATAAGTAATTATATAAATGCTATTTTGCAATATTAAAATCATTTTCCTTCAAGTCGATTTTTGATAGTTCAATCAACCGAACCTTGTGTAATTGAATTATAACATCATAAATGCAAGATGTCAAATAATTATTGCATATAAAAATCAAAATAGAGAAATATATATAAAAACATAAACAAATATGCAAGAATATAATTTGATTATTTAAAGTGGACGGCTTTAATATTTGACATGAAAACGATTGCGAGATAAATTTGGATTATTGTTTTGAATATATGCAAGAACTAATATAAATTATGCACAAAAAAATGAAGAGAGTGGGTTGCCTCAAAAAAAGTATCCGGTTGCCTTTGGCAACCGGATCCAACCGTACAACAAAACAAATATATATTTTAAAGAGGGGGGAATTTATAAACCATAATCATTATACACAATAAAACCTGTTTGTAAACAATAAAATTATTAAATAAATGTAATATTATTGGGACGTTAAAAGTCCATTTTAAATTACTCCCTGACTTGTGTCCTGATGGAGCCAATCAAATATAGAGAACCACAAAATACATTGATATCATGAGGTCCTGCTTGCAGATAACGACTGAACTGCGTGATGTCTTCACAGATATTTACTTTTATGTCATGAATTTCCTTAATCATCATAGCTGTGTCAAATGCACATTTTGCTCTTGGATTCTGTGGTGTTAATGTTACGACATCCAGACATTTTAAGAGCAGCATTTTAAGTGAAGAGTCAATCTCTTTGTCAGACAACATACCGAGAAATAAATGCACATTGTAGTCTTTGAAGTACGTGCCAATGTTTTCTGATAGTCGTTCCAACCCCTCTGCATTATGGGCTCCATCAATTAATATCAATGGATTTTGATTTATAATTTCCATTCTGCCATTAAAAACCACTGTTTTAAAAGCTTTGCGTATATGATCAGAATCTATTTTATAACCCTTGCCTATCAAGATTTCAATTGTCTTCAAGACTGTCAGGCAATTGACTGATTGATGAGAACCAAGAAGATTCAATTCAAAATCTCTGATTCCTGTATTGGTCAATGTGTTCAGATACATCAGACGCTGCCCTAAAGGTCCGAAAGAAACGATGTTAATATCATTAGTATCTACTGAGTGCAATGTAGCTGATTTTTCATTAGCATAGTTCTTGATGACTTCGAAAACACTTTTTTTCTGAGGATAGATGACAACATCGCAACCAGGTTTTATTATAGATGCTTTTTCGAATGCAATTTTCTCTAGAGTGTCACCTAAATATTCACTATGATCATTGCTTATGCTGGTAATGATAGCGACCTCAGGACTGTCGATTACGTTGGTGGCATCCAATCTACCGCCCATGCCTACCTCAAGAACAACAATGT
>DMAP01000367.1 GCA_003446975.1 Clostridiales bacterium
TTCCGGAAGCGCCTTTTGCCGCCTCAATGACAGCATCAATATATCTTCTAAGCGTTCCATGCAACAATATACCTACAAACATAAATATGAAATTAACGATATTCAAGTTCAAGTCAAAGCCTTTTGTCATAAAATGGAACACAATGTAGGCAAAGCCCATTAATGTGACAAGACCCCAAAGAATTTTGCTGTTTTCCATCTTTTCCGCAGGAGTGGTCGAAGTGTGTACTTTTGGCTCCGGCTCTTGTATCAGTTTCGGATCCACTACGACTGTTTTATCTGCTTCCGGATGCATAGCCTTGACAACGAAAGGCATTACAATCAAGATCACAGCTGTAATGATGAGGTTCCAATATGAAAATATGGTCAAACTGGTCGGAACCGCTTCTGTCAAAGCGCCACCTGTTGCTGCCAATCCTGATGCCGATGAAATGGTCAATGGAATCGATCCTGATAGTCCACCATGCCATACCACCATTCCGGAATAACCGGCAGCGATCAATAGCCTGTAGTCAACTCCTTTGACCTGTCTTGCCATTTCCTTGGCCAGCAATGCCCCAATGATCAGTCCAAATCCCCAGTTGATCCAACAAGCAACTGTCGCTACAAAAACGGTGATCATAACGGCTGAAGCTGGAGACTTAGCAGTGCTCCCAATTGATTGCAAAATCTTCTTGAAAACAGGTGCCTGTGCCATGGCGCTTCCCGTTACGAGAATCAACACCATCTGCATGGAGAATGCCAATAAAGCCCAGAAGCCATTTCCCCAATGCTTCACCATATCCATAGGTCCTTGACCGGTTAATGCCAAACCAAGGAGAACAACAATAAAAGTAAGAATAACTGCAAATAAGAATGGGTCCGGTAAATACTTGTTTACTAATGTAACACAAGCGTTGGTAAATTTCTTAAACATCTGTTCCTCCTAAAAATTTTTTTGTGAGTCAACACTCACTATATGTACATTGTATACTCAATAACAAAGTATTACAAGGAGTTGGCGCATAAAGTACAAACCACACCAAATCAAATACAATCTAATATGGCAAGGTTTTTATGCAATATAGCTAATATAGTTAGTTGTATTTCACTAATAAAATGTTTAAATTAATAAATAGCTATTTATCTCTTAAATTACTTTTTTGGTTTTTCTTTAGAATTAATCAAAAAACGAAAACATCTCTCTTGACGTCTAATGTCAGAGAGATGTTTTCATTTTTCAGATTGCAATTAAATTAGAAAATCAAAAATCCTAAGGAGGTTATAACCCCAGTAATCAACAATGTTACCACGCAATATCCCATGATGTCTCTAGCTCCCAGGCCTGCGATACCAAGAGCCGGTAATGCCCAGAAAGGTTGAATCAAGTTGGTCCATGCATCACCATAAGCAATGGCCATGGCTGTCTTGGCAGGCTCAACACCAAGTGCCAAACCGGCTGGCATCATGATAGGCCCCTGAACTGCCCATTGTCCACCACCTGATGGTACGAAGAAGTTTACAAGACCGGCACTCCAGAATGTGAACAGCGGGAATGTTCCAGCAGTCGATATGCTGACAAATCCGTTGGAAATAACGCCTGCCAGTGATACGCCATTGGCATTCAGACCTGTCATCATACCCATTATGCCTGCATAGAACGGGAATTGAAGGATGATTCCGGAAGCGCCTTTTGCCGCCTCGATGACAGCATCAATATATCTTCTCAATGAACCATGCAATAGAATTCCGGTGAACATGAATATGAAGTTTACAATATTCAAGTTTAGGTCAAAGCCTTTTGTCATAAAATGGAAGACAATATAGGCAAATCCCATTAACGCCACCAAACCCCAAAGTATCTTGCTGTTTTCCATTTTTTCAGCAGGCGTCTTCGCCAAATATTGTTTCACTTCTGGTTCTACCAGCAAACTAGGATCTACAACGACCGTATGGGCCGCATCCGGTTGCATCGCTCTGAATATCAGAGGCATAACGATAATAAGAGCAGCTGAAATAATGAGGTTCCAATATGAAAAGACAGTCTGACTGATTGGAACAGCTTCTGTCAACGCACCACCGGTAGCTCCCAATCCTGATGCTGATGAGATGGTTAACGGTATGGATCCTGAAAGACCACCATGCCATACAACGATGGCTGCATAACCTGCCGCAACCAAAAGTCTGTAGTCAACTCCCTTGACCTGTCTTGCCATTTCTCTTGCCAGCAATGCGCCAATAACCAAACCAAATCCCCAGTTGATCCAGAATGCGATAGTTGCGACAAACACGGTAATCATAACTGCTGAGGTTGGAGACTTGGCCATGCCTCCTATTGCTTGCAAAACTTTCCTGATGGCAGGTGCCTGTGCCATGGCACTACCTGTTACAAGAACCAATACCATCTGCATGGAGAAAGCCAATAAGGCCCAGAAACCATTTCCCCAATGCTTGACCATGTCCATAGGACCTTGGCCCGTCAAAGCCAACCCGAGGATTACAACAATAAAAGTAAGAATGACTGCAAATAAAAACGGGTCTGGTAAATACTTGTTTACAAGCGCAACACAAGCGTTGGTGAATTTCTTAAACATATGTTCCTCCTAAATTTTTTTTGTGAAATTGTTTTCACATTTACATTATATCTATAATGAATATTCTTTGCAAGATACCCACACACAAATACAATCATGCCTATTTTAAGTACAATATTAAAAACTCCGTCAGAGAAATGACAGAGTTTTAGATTTAATTCTTGTAAATTTTTTTATAGATTACTCAACGAATTCATGATGTGTTTCTTCTCCCCGCAACACTCTCAATGTTCCCAGAGTCAAGGCCTCCATTTCATTCTCCCCGGGAATAATGATAACCTCACCTATGAATGACACTCTTTCCTTGATCCATTCTGTCAACAGTTTGGAATATGCCAATCCTCCGGTGAGTATTATTCCATCTACATCGCCTTTGACAACCGTGGCCAGCTCTCCTATTCCTTTTGCAATCTGATAGGCCATAGCCTCAAAAATTAGCTCGGCATTTTTGTCGCCTTGCTCAATCATTTTTTGAACCTCTCTAGCATCCACAGTGCCTAGATGTGCTTTCAAGCCTCCATTGCCTCTCATTTTTTTAGTGATGTCATTTTTATTGTACTGGCCTGAAAAACATAAATCCACCAATTTTCTGCCTGGAACCCTTCCAGATCTCTCAGGAGCAAAAGGCCCTTCATCATCTGACAGCAGATCCACCATCTTGCCTCCGCTGTGAACTGACAATGTGATTCCTCCGCCAAGATGGGCCACAACAAACTTGCAGTCTTCATACTTCTTGTTTATCCTGTTGGCTACTTTAATAGCACATGCTCGCATGTTGAGGGCATGCAGCAGGCTTACCCGCTCAACCTCAGGGATACCTGTAACTCTCGCGATTGGCTCCAACTCGTCAACAGCGACAGAGTCATAGATATAGGCATCCACCCCAACCATCTTGGCTATTTCATAGGCAATGATGCCGCCCAGATTGGATGCATGTTCGACTCTGGGTCTGTTTTTTAGAATGTCCAGCATGACATCATTGACTTTATAGGCACCGGACTTAACGGGAGGTAAAATTCCGCCACGGCCTACCACAGCAGATAACGCCTCAATGTTGAAATTATTTTTTTCAAGACAGCTCAATACCTTTTCTTCCCTGAATTTATATTGATCAGGAATGTTTTTATAGGGTCTCAGTTCCTCATCATCGTGTATTAAGGTTTCCACAAAAACCTCTCTTTCATCCTCATAGAGAGATATTTTGGTGGAAGTGGATCCGGGATTGATGGCTAAGATTTTATACATGTTGACCTCCACTGCTTTTTATTGTCAATTATATCAAATAGAATCCCTGTCCACAATATGTCTTTATTTTTTAAAAAGGAACCATTTCTGGCTATCCAGTTCATATTTCAACTCATAAAGATCCTTGCCGTTATTCATGCATACAAAAACAATCCTTTCATTCCCCGCTAGTTTTTCCCGGTATTGTTTGACTATTTTGCCCACTCTGACCGATCTGTCTTCGTATTTGAACTTAAAGGGGACTACCTTCCCCCCTGTTTCGAAAATCGCTATCATGTCAATGGGATGATTCAGAAGCTTCATAAAACGATCCTCCTTCATTATAAAATACTTCGCATATCAGGATAGTCATCATCCGGATATCCCCCCAGTATGGGACTCAATCCCGAGTCGATGTAGCCTCCTCTTATGATTGAATATTTTCCGTACTTCTCTCTGATATGGTCTATGGCATTATCCAATTTTTCCATTTTAGCGCTGTATTCGCTTTGAAAAAAGCTTAGCTGCCTGACTTTTGTCTTTTCCAGATCAGTAAATCGGACATTCATATGCCTTATAGGCTGGCGGTCCCAGGCCTCATCGAAAAGATCTCTGACAGCTATGAATAAATCGTGTGTACAGTTTGTAAAGCAGGAAAGCTTCCTCTGATGGGACAGGTACCCGAATGACTTGTCCTTGATACCCACTGCAACCACTCTGCAGCTTAGATCCTCATCTCTCAATCTTTTGGATGCCGTTTCCACCAGGCTCATCAATATCTTGTGTGCGGTCAAATCATCTTCCACATCAAATGGTATGGTACTGCCATTGCCTACCCCTTTGAATGGTAATGGCTCCTCATGGGAGAACTCTGAACAGTCAATGCCTCTGGCATAATCATGTATCAATCTGCCATGGGACTTCAAAAGACCTGAGAGCATATTCCTGTCGGCATTTGCCAGTTGCCCAATGGTGTTTATACCAATGTTGTTGAGTTTGACTTCTGTCCTCCTGCCGACCATAAAAAGCTCCCCTACCTTCAATGGCCAGAGTTTGGTTTCCAGTTCCTCCACATACAGTGTGTGGACTTTGTCAGGTTTTTCAAATTCACTGGCCTGTTTTGCCAACAGCTTGTTTTCTGAAATACCGATATTGACGGTATATCCAAATTCCCTTTTTACTCTCTCCTTGATCTGATAGGCAAGATCGGTGGCATCGCCGTGAATCAATTCGGTTCCCGTCAAATCCATAAAGCATTCATCTATGCTGAACACATCCACTTTTGGCGTGTATTCCTGCAGCATGTCCCTCAATTTCCTGCTGGCTCTCACATATATGTCATATCTTGGCAATATTATCTTGAGTTCAGGGCATTGAAGCCTTGCTTCCATGAGGGATTGTCCTGTTTTTATACCCAGCTTTTTGGCAGGGATGGATTTTGCCAGGACGATACCATGCCGCTTTTTCTCATTCCCGCCAATAACACATGGTTTGCCCATGATATCTTCCTCAATCCCTATTTGTTGATTGTAAGCCGCATGCCAAGACAGAAATGCCGAGTTCACATCTATATGCATAATAACCTTTTTCTTGACCATAAAAAAAACCTTCTTTCAAAACAATGTCCGTGTAACTGATTATATCATCGAACATATGTTTTGTGAAGGTTTTTTAAAATTTCTTTATTCTATTTTTTAAAACGGTGCAAACCCCTGTTCCGTCCACCAATCTTCCATGTTTAGCTGATAGGCCTTGAAGAACTGCTCAAGATGCACTTTTTCCCATTTGATCAATAAATCATAAAGTTTCTTTGCTTCTGGATGACTGCTTTCTTCCTTGGCGTTCTGATAAAACTCAACAGCTGCTTTTTCAAGATTGACTGCTGTTCCATAAATCGAGACAGCGATGGATGCCTTGGGGAATTTATGCTTATTCCAGTCATATATTCTCGGAGAAGGTGGATTGTCAAGAAAAGCCAGCGAGAAGGCTTCCTCGTCTGTATCTTTTATCTTGTCGAACAAATCCTTTAAATATTTGGAATGCGTCAATTCTTCTTCAGCCAATGTGTTCAAGGCCAGTTTGGTTTCTTCTGAATCAGCCTGACTCTCAGCCATCTTATAAAATTCATAGCCCTCTATCTCGTTGATGATCGCCTGCTTTATAATTAACAATTCATCCAGTTTCATTTTTTCTCCTCTTTAA
>DMAP01000439.1 GCA_003446975.1 Clostridiales bacterium
TAGAGCTGATTCAGCCAAAGTCAACTCGGAAACGTCTTTCGAAAAATAGGTGAATGCGGCGGCTTGCACACCGTGACTGCTTTGTCCCAGCGGTATGGTGTTCAGATAATATTCCAGTATCTGGTCCTTTGTCAGTTTTCTTTCCATTTCAATGGCCAGATAAGCCTCTTTCAGCTTTCGATCGAAGCTTTTGTCATTTGTCAGATAAAGATTTTTTGCCAATTGTTGGGTAATGGTGCTTGCGCCCTGTGCTGTCAGATCTCTGACTTGTAGGTTATGGATCACTGACCCGATAATTCGACGAATATCCACTCCAGGATGTGTTTCGAAACGATGATCCTCTATGGCAATGAAGGCATCTGTCAGATATTCCGGCATTTCTTCAATGGCGATAATCTTTCGATCCTCTGTGCTTTGTATTATTTCTATGACAACACCCTTGTCATCAACGATGGTTGAACTCTCAGACAACATTGAAAGTATAATGGTTGGATCAATGTCAGGAGCATTTCTGACAGAAGCGGCGACGATACCGATTACAGCACCACCTGCCGCGAAAATGGCGATAACTATCAATAAAAAAATAAATCTTAATAGACTGAACTTTCTTTTTTTCTTATTTCTTTTTTTATGTTTAACCGTATTATTCTCAGTCTTTTTCTCAGTGTTGTTATTAGTCATTAATTACCTCCAGCGCTATTATTCAATTTTACATTATACCATAATTATATTAATATATTATTAAGATTATTTTATATATGTTTCTTGTCATAAAAAAAACTCTATGATAACATAAGTTGAATAAATTTAGATGAATCTATGATTTTTTTGAATTATAGCATATATGTATAATAATAACAATCAAAGGAGTTTCACTTGATAGAAAAATGTATTATCGCAGGCGTAAAAATAAAGCAATCCAGAACCGATATAGATTATGAAATGGAGGAACTGAAGCAATTGGTTGAAGCCTCTGGAGGTATTGTGGTCTATTCTATCGTGCAAGAAAAGGACAACTATACCGCCGCCACCTACCTTGGCAAGGGCAAAGTGGAAGAAATCAGAATATTGTGCGAAGAGACCGATGCGACTTTGGTTGTGGTGAATGACGAATTGACTGGTTCACAAATCAATAATCTGGAAAAAATGCTTGATGTCAGAGTGATTGACAGAACCATGCTGATTTTAGATATTTTCGCACTCCGGGCTAAAACGAAAGAAAGCAAGCTGCAGGTCGAGCTGGCTCAACTGAAATATACAATGCCAAGACTAAAAGGCAAGGGAATTGAAATGTCGAAATTAGGCGGCGGTATTGGAACCAGAGGACCAGGAGAAAAGAAGCTTGAGACAGATCGTAGACACATAGAAACGAACATCCATGAGATAGAAAAACAATTGAAGAAGGCAAAAACGGTGAGAGATGTAAACCGGAAAAGCCGAGTTAAAAACAATGTGCCGGTCATTGCTGTTATCGGATATACCAATGCGGGAAAATCTACATTGATCAATTGCTTGCTTAATCTTTACTGCGTGGAGAAAGACAAGGAAGTGTTTGTCTATGACATGCTGTTTGCAACACTGACAACTGAGAATCGAAAGCTTAAACTGCTAGACAAATACGAAGCCATTATTACTGATACAGTCGGATTTATCAGTAAATTGCCTACAAAGCTAATTGAATCTTTCAAAAGCACACTTGAAGAGATTAATTTTTCTGATATAATAATACATCTTATGGATGTCACCAATGAAGATCTCAATGTGCAGAAAGAGACAACGGATGAAATTCTTAAAGAAATCAAGGCAACAGATATTCCTGTGATTGAGGTTTACAACAAGATAGACAAAACCGAAGTAATTTTCAGAGATTCCCAAGGCATTTATATATCAGCAAAGACAGGCCTGAATATTGATAAGCTGGTGGAAAGAATATTGCTTCTTCTATATGGTGAATCAAAAATTTACACTTTCAGGCTAAGCTACTCTGATCACACCAAATTGAGTTTCCTTGAAAACCATACCAACATTATTGAAAGAGAATATCTGGAAGATGGCATTAAAGTTGTTTTTGAAACCAGAGAAAAGATTTATGAAAAGCTATAAAACAATATTGAAAAATGAAGAGATTGAAACCGTAGTCAACAAATCAAGATTTGTCGGGCACTGTGCCCGTGTTCTAAATGAAGAGGAAGCCATTGGATTTATTCAGGATATTAAAAACAGTCATAGGGATGCAACCCATAATGTGTTTGCTTACGTGATCGGTCTGGATAATGAGATACAGCGCTACTCGGACGATGGTGAACCTAATGGCACTGCAGGAATTCCAATCATAAATTTTCTAAAGAATATGGAACTGACCAATATCGCTGTAGTTGTGACCAGGTATTTCGGTGGCATCAAGCTGGGCACAGGAGGACTGGCCAGGGCATATGCCGGAGCTGCCAGAGATGCGGTTGAAAAGGGAAAAATAGTTGAAGCAAAGCAATTTTCCCGGATCAGACTGGGATTTGATTATAGTTTGATAGGAAAGATTGAAAACACACTCAGCCAAAAGAAAACGCTGATTACCGAAAAGGTGTTTGATGAGAAGGTTGCATTTGTCATATTGGCAGAAAAAGATGAAGTCACGGAATTGCTTGAGAATCTTGTCAACCTGACAGCCAACCAGATCGCTGCAACGGAGTTGGAAAGCCAGTACTATCTGAAGGATGGCAGCAATATATACGATATATAACAAACAAGATATAACCAGGAGGAATCAAAATGTCCGGACACTCAAAATGGGCAAATACTAAACATAGAAAAGGCAGACAGGATGCCAAAAAAGCAAAGATATTCACAAAGCTGACAAGGGCGATTACCGTTGCAGCGAGAGAAGGCGGACCAGATCCCGCCTACAACACTGCCTTGGCCAATGCCATTGACAATGCCAAGTCGGAAAACATGCCTAATGACAATATTGATAGAGCAGTGAAAAAAGGTTCAAGCAACGAAGCCATGGAGCGATTCGAAAGCATAACCTACGAGGGATATGGTCCAAACGGTACCGCTTTCATAGTGAATTGTCTAACTGACAACAAAAACAGAACCGCAGCGGATGTGAGACATTATTTTTCAAAGTACGACGGCAATTTAGGCTCGTCAAACTGTGTGTCCTACCTGTTTGATAGAGTAGGAATTATAGCGATTGAGAAATCCCAGGTGGCAGACGAAGATGAATTGACCTTATTTGCACTGGAAAGCGGTGCTGAGGATCTAAAGATCAGCGATGAGATTTATGAGATTGTGACCTCTCCAGAGAACCATCTTGAGGTATTGAAAGCCATCAAGGAAAGATATCCTGTCTTAGGGTCCGAAATCAGCATGATACCGCAAATAGAGGTAGAGATTACAGATGAAGCGGTTGTAAAAAAGATTTTGAAGCTTATCGATGCCTTGGAAGACAATGACGATGTTCAGGAAATCTTCCACAACTGCAATCTACCGGAGAATATAGAACTGTGAGGTTGATATGAAAGAGTACAAGAAATATGTTGTGATCGGTAAGAAAGTAAAGGAAGCATTTAACGGCAATTTGCCTGTGGTTGCCCTCGAATCCACCATCATAGCCCATGGAATGCCTTATCCAGATAATATCAAGACCGCATTGGAAGTTGAAAATATCATAGCTTCATATGGTGTGGTACCGGCAACCATCGGTATAATAAATGGAAAGATTGTCATCGGTCTTGACAAGGATGAGATTGAGTACATGGGAAAAAGTGAAAATGTTTTGAAAGCTAGCAGAAGAGATCTCCCTGTCATATTGTCAAAGGGATTTGATGCCGCAACAACCGTTTCAGCGACCATGATTTGCGCTGATCTGGCAGGAATCAAAGTCTTTGTCACCGGTGGTATAGGTGGCGTCCATAGAGGCGGGACCGACACAATGGATGTATCGGCCGATTTGACAGAGCTTGCACAAACCAATGTTGCCGTTGTGTGTGCCGGTGCCAAATCGATACTGGACATCGGGCTGACTTTGGAGAAGCTCGAGACGCTGGGGGTTCCTGTTCTTGGTTATCAGACTATGAGTTTCCCGGCATTTTACAATATAGACAGCGGTTTCAACTGCGATTATGCCATGGCGTCAACAGAAGAGATTGCAAAAGCCATGATAGCGAAATGGACTCTGGGACTTGAGGGAGGGATTGTAATTGCAAACCCGATTCCCAAAGAACATGAAATAGACTCGGATTACATCAATGAAGCCATAAAATCCGCTTTGATAGAAGCAGATAAACTAAACATCAAAGGAAAAGAAACTACGCCCTTCCTCCTTGAAAAAATCAAATCCATTACTGGCAACAGAAGTCTGATGGCCAACATAGAGCTGGTTTACAACAATGCAAGAATAGGTGCTCAGATTGCACGAGACTATAACAGACTCCGTTTGGAATAGACTAAACCTAAAGTATCCAGAAGAAAATAGAGGTAATCATGAAAATAATCGGAATAGATCCCGGATATGCCATATCAGGTTTTGGTGTTATAGACTATATCGGAAACAGCTTCAAGACAATCGATTATGGTGTCGTCAGGACGCCTAGCCAGATGGATATGCCAAACAGGCTCAAAATCCTATATGATTCCTACATCGAATTATTCAACATGCACAAACCGAATGCCGTAGCCATTGAAGAGCTGTTCTTCAATACCAACAGCAAGACAATCATTACAGTCAGTCAAGCGCGGGGAATCCACATCCTGGCTGCTGTCAATCAACAGCTTGAGATATACGAGTACACCCCTCTTCAGGTCAAACAGGGCATTGTCGGTTATGGCAGGGCAGATAAAAAGCAAATGCAGGAAATGGTTAAAGTTATTCTAAACCTCGAAAAAATTCCAAAACCGGATGATGCAGCCGATGCTCTGGCTGTGGCCATTTGTCACGCACATTCATCAAAATTCAAAGATTCGTTTAGGCTTTAGGAGGACATATGTACAGTTATATCAAAGGTATAGTCAAGTCGATAAGAGAAAACCATCTGATTGTTGACAACAATGGCATTGGCTACAGCATCAGCACTTCAGCCAACACCATAAAGGATTTTACGTTAAATGATCAAGCGACCATATATACCCACCTTTATGTCAGAGAAGATCTTATCGGCTTGTATGGCTTCGGTTCGCCTGAAGAACTTGGCTTATTCGAGATATTGATCCGAATAAGCGGCGTAGGTCCAAAGGCTGCACTGGCTATACTTTCATTGGCCGATGTAGGAACATTAAAATATTCAATATTCAGTGGTGACCATAAGTTCATATCAAAAGCCTCAGGCATAGGAAAAAGAACCGCTGAAAAAATCATACTGGAGCTGAAGGACAAGATAAAGGATGAATATTCCGGTATCGCAATGGATCGGGGATTGGCTGATACGGTCACAAGCTATGATACCGTCACGGATGCATTGGTATCTTTGGGATTTACTTTGGGAGAGGCAAGAAATGTTTTAAAAAGCATCGACAAGACCGATAAATCAGAGGACGAAATTATCAAACTGGCTTTGAAAAAAATTGGAAATTAGGTGAACTATGATAGATCGAGAAAACGAGATAATAAAATCCAGTATGCTAAAAGGTGAAGAAGAAGTTGAAAAGACCCTAAGACCCGAGACATTGAAGCAGTACATCGGACAGGAAAGAGTCAAAGAGAAACTCAGCATCTTTATACAGGCTGCAAAAATGAGAGAGGAACCATTGGATCACGTGCTTTTATATGGACCTCCAGGCCTTGGCAAAACCACTCTATCCACCATCATTTCCCATGAGATGAACGTCAACATCCGCATCACCTCCGGTCCTGCCATCGAAAGACCGGGAGACCTGGCGGCCATACTGACCAACCTCAACCCCAATGACGTATTGTTTATCGATGAAATACATCGTCTCAACCGGAGCGTGGAGGAGATACTTTATCCCGCTATGGAGGATTATGCCCTTGATATCATAATAGGAAAGGGACCATCCGCAAGGTCTATTAGACTGGAGCTGTCTAAGTTCACACTTATTGGCGCCACAACGAGAGCGGGTTCCTTGACCTCTCCTCTCAGAGATCGATTCGGTGTCGTCTGCAAGCTGGATTACTATTCTGATGAGGAGCTGATTGATATCATAAAGAGATCGGCAGGCATATTGAATATTCAAATCGATGAAAAAGGGGCCGAAGAGATCTCAAAAAGATCCAGAGGCACACCAAGAATCGCAAACAGGATACTGAAGCGAGTCAGGGATTATGCCTTGGTTAAAGCTGACGGTGCAATAGACAGCACGGTTGCCCATAATGCTCTGGAAATGCTTGAGATAGATCAAAACGGATTGGATCAGGTAGATAGAAAGTTATTGAAGACAATTATTGATTTCTACAATGGCGGTCCAGTAGGAGTCGATACATTGGCGGCATCTATCGGAGAAGAAAGCATCACCATAGAGGACGTATGCGAGCCCTATCTAATGCAGAAGGGGTTTCTGAGCAGAACGCCAAGAGGCCGGGTTGCGACTGAGAAAGCCTATAGATATTTCAATCTCCCCTATAATGACAGCAAACAGATATCATTTAACAGTGAGGTATAATATGAATAGAAGGATAAGGACAATCGCATTGACAATAGCCATATTGATGATGGCAACCTTTGCAGCTCACGCCGAAGAGATTAGAGTCAGAGTCAGATCGCCTAGACAGGAGAATGAGTA
>DMAP01000271.1 GCA_003446975.1 Clostridiales bacterium
TCTCATCTTGTTCACCTCCTTTCGTTAATCCATATTTTATTTTTCTACAAAAGCAAAACAGAATTCTACAACACATTTTACAAAGGCGTAGTGTATAAAACTATTGCAGTTGTGCGATTTTTACCACAGTTCTACGCATCTACAATGTTGAGCCAGAACTACTATAATAAAATAATGATATATATATGTACTAAAAAAATTTATTTTTACTTATAGTATAGTATTAACTTTGTAGAGCATGTAGAATTGGACTGCAACCAAGCAATATAAACATTTGTGAGTTCTACAATTATCTCTACACTGGTATGTTTTTCTACAAAAATAGTGTAGTTTCTATTTCCAGAAAAGGTTTTTAATCCCTTTTTGGTTCACTTCATCTATTTCCTCAAACTCGACTAAATCACTCTTCATCGTAATGTTAATAAAACAATCTGCGACTTTTGAGCCGTAAGATAAATTTCTAGCATAATACATATCTCCATGGATTTTCTTTATATTAGAGGTAAATACATGCTGAGTTATTTTGAGATTTCTTAAGTCTGGTTCCCCATTATAATCTTTCCTGATCCGACCCTCTTTAACCAGATATTTTATAAAATAGTTGTACAGATCAGCTGTGGAAATCCTATCTTTTCTGCTATCACTCATGGCGCAATTCTCTTTATAAAATTTGTAAATGATATCAGAATCCCTTAGCATTTCTTCCCTGTTATCCTCGATTTCTTCCGGGGCATTAAACTCTTGATTGTTCAGGATAAATACCTTCAACTGTTCGATTGCCTTTACGATTACATACTCCATGCTCATTTTCTCAGCCAGATTCTTAATCTGTTTCTGTTTTGGGATCGCGTTCTTGAATCTGTAAATCAGAAGTCTCTCTGATATGCTAGACTTGTCACTCACAAAGAAGTTTGGAACTGAATTCCCGGAAAACAGCAGCATCGCTTTATTGATGAATTCAATCGGTTCTCGAAATTTCACATGCGCTGACACAGTATCCCCGCCAGAAAGCTGCTTTAGTAAGGTGTCATTGGATATTTTGATTTCTGGACTTTCTCCGCATATATTCGCTCTTTTACCTATTATTCTCGAAAACTCTTTGCTGGTTTCGTCTGTTAACGTTTTGAGCCCGACATTTGAAAAGTCTCTCGTCCCATCCGGAGCTGTCAATAGCATCTCAGCAACTCTCAAATATACGGATTTACCTGAGTCTTTCACTCCAGAAAAATAGAATATGTTTTTAAAGCTCCTGTAGCCCGAGATTAAGACTCCTAATATCTGGTACAGATAGTCTAGATCCTCTTGCTTGCTGTTGGTTACGCTTGAGAAGAATCCATCAACCAATGGATCTGGTGCTGCATCTTTATTCCAGTCATACCCCACACTATTTATAAAAATGAGCTTGTCTAGACTTGGATCTCCAGAGGGCTTGAAAATCATTTTCTCCACATTCAATACACCATTCTCGAAGGATATGTATTTAGGAGGAGCTAAGTCCTGTTCCCTCAACACCAGCTCGCCATCCATCAGAAGCAGTTCTTCACAGTCCTTGATGTGGCCAGGAGCTCTGAGCGTTCCTGGTATCTCTTCGCTAATCAAATGCTTCATATTTTCAACATTTCTATAGTAATGTTTCTTTTTTAATTTAAACTGGCCTTTGAAGACCTTAATATCGAAATTCTCTTTCATGTACATTGCCAGTAAGGATATATTGACTTTATAGCCCTGGGCTGGGTTCGATGCGTTTTTTAGCACAACAAAGTATTTTCCTTTCTTGTTGTCTCCCGTTTGATCCCCCTCTTCCCCGGCAAAGTCAAAATCATCTGTAATTTGTCCACCCGAATAATAGCTCGGATCATAGCACCAGGTTCTATCTGAAAAAGCTTTTTCTATGGTTAGATCTCTATAGTCAGCTCTGTCCCATTTATCACGATACAAGGCTGAGGATTTGAATATCCTATCTACCTGGAAACGATCATCAGTATATCCCACTATGAGATTACAAAGAGCTAGGTCAGCTGCTGAATGATCTTCTCCATGCCCCGATATATCGCCGTTATAAAATAAGGCATTGAACTTATTTCCGTTCTTAGCATTTGATAACCTGCTGATAATCTCTTCATCTGTTTGATTCAATGATTTATGTGATTTGCGATCTTGTTTATTAGCTTTTTGACTATTAAAATATTTCTCTGACAATGCTTCAAGCTGCTTCTGCCTTTCTTGGATGATGTCTTTCCCCTCAATGATCTCTCCGGTTACGACAAAAAACCTAGCTTCCGAGTACACCTCAATCATTTTATCCTTTGATTTTCTGCCTGTTTTCATTGGGTTTCTTCCCCGAATAATAATGTGGGCTCCGGTACCGCTTTGACTTAGCTCTGTATAACTGTCCAAAGAATCAATAATCCCTTTCGCCTGCTTATTCATATTTCCGTAATCATCTATGATATTATCCAAATCTATGCCAATATAAGGATCGTCCTTTGTGAATACAAACCCTATGCCTTGATAGACTCCTTCTGATTGTTCAAGAGCTCTTTTGGCCTTGATGAAACTGGTCCATTCTCCAGGTCTAGTAGATGCAGCTTTTTTCCCGTTGATCTGATACGGGATCTTAGTCGGTTTTAATCTTGGATCCTTCTTGTTTTCTTCGAGCTTCCACAAAATCCATTGAGGAAGTAGTTTTATTTCGTCGGGTAGATTATTAAGTATATTGAATTTGTCACTCATTGATTCACCTATCCTTTAAAGACTTCTTCCTTCTTTGCTGACCTGTTCAAGCCACTCACTAAACGCCTTGTAATTTATTTTGACCACGGTCTCACCAACTTTGATGTGTGGAAAAGTCGGATCGGTTCTCACAAGTTTTCGAATAGTGTGCTCCCCTAATCCCGATAATTGAGCTGTAGTTTTTATTGAATTTAAAAGTTTCATACATCCTATCCTTTCTACTTATTTTTCAACTCTTCAATAGCTTTCTCAATGTCTTCAACAACTTCTTGCCTTAATTTCTCCGGTCTTCTTAGCCATCTAGAGAGAGTAAATTCTGTTGTCCCAATCTTTTCAGCGATTTCCCATTGTTTTACATCAGCTTTTTTAATCCTTTCCTTAATATCCACGGACCCACCTCCCCTTTTTTGTTGTATTATTGTTGTTGTTGTGCTATTCTATTATTAGAACTCAACAACATCAATTCTATATATGAAATATATCATAAAAAATCAAAATATCTCGAAAATTAATACAAATATATTCAAATGGAACTATTAGACAATAAATTCTATAAATAGAATCAAGGAGTGATTATAGTGGATGATAAAAGATTAGCTGAAATTTTAGCTGAAAGGCTAGGAGATGTACTGGCAGAAATGAATATTAGCAATAAAGAATTATGCAAGCTCGCAAAAAATAGAGGATACCTTCTAAATGAAAGCTTGATTTCCGATATACTAAACCCAGACAGATTTAAGAAACCCAGACTACCTAAATATGACAAAATAGTTGCTATTGCTGATAGCTTAAAAATATCAGCGGATTTTTTAATGGGATTGTCTAAAATAAAGAGTTTGAAATTGGATTACAGGGTAACGGGATCATTAACTGGGCTATCTGATAATTCTATCCACATACTCGAAAACTGGACGGAAACAGTTCAGTACATAGATAAAAACGGCGTAATATTTGATAAGGTTGAAATAACTAAAGCTCCTGAAGAATTAAATCAAATAATAGAAAGCAAATGCCTGCATAAATTAATTCATCAAATAAAAGCTTTGCATTATCTGACTAACGATACTCATCAGATAGACTATCCTAGAATTAAGAACCCATACATTGGTCCATCTAAGGTAAAAACATTAAAGCAAGAGCTCCCTTCGGATTCTGTTAGAAATTATTTATTGTTTGATGTTCAAAAATCTTTTACAGAATTGATTGATAGAGAAAACCTATTCATTGAAAAAGATGAAATTAGATATGCCACCCAATCAGATATTGATGATTTTTAACAAGGGAACTCTAAAGAATGACTGGACAACCTAAAACCAATACAGAAATATAACCATTGAAAGAAAAATTTGAACCCTTGAAATTTAAGAAGAAAAAGTAGGAGGAAAATCTAATGGCCGGTAATCGAATAACCAACTCGAAAGTTGGGGACAAGGAATATTACAGGGAGCGCCTCAAACTGGGAACAGATGAAAAAGGTGAGCCTATATACAAAAATTTTTATGGTGCCAGCAAGACTGAAGCCAAAAGGATGAAAAAGGATTATCAAGAACAACTTGAAGCAGGAGTGGACCCGGACCTGTCAAAACAATCGTTGGCTAGAGCGATGAATACCTGGCTATGGGAAATAGAAAAGAATTCCGGCAATAAGACTTCCACTTTTGAAAGGTATGAAGTGACATATCGATTATATGTGAAAAACTCTTCTCTAGGCGTTGTCATTCTTTCGGACCTGAAAAAACTACACATTCAAAAGTATTATAATGACTTGATGAAATTAGGAAAAAGCACTTCTATAATAGACAACCTACACAAGCTTTTAAGCAAATTCTTTGTTTACGCATGCTCAGAGGCCTACATATTAAAAAACCCGCTCATCGGACTTAAAAAGCCTAAAGCGGAGAATTCTGAAAGTGTTATTGATGATGATGAATTAAAAGTTGAAACATTCACACGAGAAGAAGTAAAAAGAATCATTGAAAGTCTTAAAAGAAACACGAAACTGAGATACATTGTTTTTTTCGCTGTGTTCACTGGGTGCAGGATTGGAGAGATACTTGCTCTAGAAAAAAAGGATGTTAATGATGGTTTTGTCAATATCAACAAAATGGTAAAAGCTGTTAAAGTATTTAAGGATCCTGAGAATTATCATTATGAGATTAAAATAACCAAACCAAAAACCAAAGGATCGGTAAGAAAGATTCCACTTCCTGAGATATTGCAAAATGAGTTGAAGAGGCTGGATGTTTTGGTAAAGCGAGAGAAAATAAGATTAGGAAAAGCCTACGAGAATAACTCTCTCCTGTTCCCATCCTTAACCGGCACTTATATTGACTCAAGAAACTTAACCCGGTCATGGAAAAGAGCACTTGAAAGTGCAGGAGTTCCTTATAAAAAACTTCACGCTCTAAGACACACCTATGCAACTCGATTATTTGAAGAAGGAGCCTCTATTTTGACCGTATCAAAATTATTAGGCCATGGATCAATAAAGACCACTGAAATATATACCCATGTCCTTGATGACATAAAAGCCAAAGAAATTGAAGTCTTAAATAATATGCTGCTATAATCCAACAAAAAAAATAAAAAAAGAAACCCTTCTCAATTTAAATCAGGAAGGGTTTTTCTGTGTTTGATTGTTTTTCGCCGTGGCGAATATTTGGCGAATAATCGATTATTAGCGTTTTTTTGAAGTCTACAACTGTGTATTTGGTGCACCCTAGAGGATTCGAACCTCTGACCCCTTGATTCGTAGTCAAGTACTCTATCCAACTGAGCTAAGGGTGCCTAGATTCAGTTGGAGGCGCCACCCAGATTTGAACTGGGGGTGAAGGAGTTGCAGTCCTCTGCCTTACCACTTGGCTATGGCGCCTTGTTACTCCAATCTCTACACTATTAAACTACAAAAAAATATATGGGGTGGATAATGGGGGTCGAACCCACGACTTCCGGAACCACAATCCGGCGCTCTAACCAACTGAGCTATATCCACCATAATGTCTAAAATTGCATATGCAGTTGCCGATATCTTACATTACCAATATTATAATATTTACTGCTCTATTGTCAATATCTTTTGAAATGTTAAAAGTCTCGAATCACAAATCTGCTTATTTGCTCTAGGTTTTTAAAATTAAATGGTGACCTTACTGGGACTCAAACCACAGCCTTTCGGTTAACAAACGAGTGCTCCAGTCCGCGATAATGAAAACAGACTGTCTCCAACAAGCTGTTTATCTGTTGCGACAACTTTGTTAGTTTATCATTTACGCCCAGTTGTGTCAATAGGGTTTCGACTTAGTTTTCTATAATTTTCTAGAGACGTCAAGCATATGTGACACGGACCTGTTAGATATTCTTGTGTATCGATATTCAGATGCTGCAACTCTGGATAGTAATATCGGGAGCGTTGATGCCGCGAAAGCCTCTTGATTATAAGTGATGGCATTGTTGGCGAGTTTTTTTCAATCCATTTTCTTGCACTCTCAATTCTTTTGGATAACTTTAACTACCTTGTCTATCCCTTCAATGACGAATGTTTTTTCTTCGATCAATCCATATTTCCTGATCAATCGTTTCCAAAAGTCCTGCCAGATGATAGTTCATGCTGCCGCGCCACACAAATGTGTATCGGTTGGCATTTGCTTCGATCTTGGTCCCGCCTAAGTACAGACGCTCTAGTGTCACAAGTCCCTCTCGCTTTAAGCGTCTGATAAGACGTCCCGTTATGGTTTTTCGCCCTTTGACAGCCAAACGAATCGGATTATAGACTTTTCTTCCTTTGGTTGAATATCTGGTTTCAGGATATAGACAGAATCATCTTCTGGCAGTCCGATTTTTTTATAAAAAAACAGGACCCTCCGTTTAGAAAATCCTGTTGATCGCATGTAATTGAAACTATGTTTGGGATTTATCCTGATCTAAGCCAAGTCGTCCGGCAAAAGCCAGGACCTGTGCCCGGTTTTCCATATGAAGCTGGTTCATGATCTCCACCATATGATAACGGATAGTATGTGGACTTAAGTATAGTCTGGCTCCAATCTCCTTGTAAGTAAGACCTTGTGAAACTAGTGTTAATATTTCTATCTGCTGGGTGTTTAGTCCTCTTCCCTTTAACCCGTCTGTAGATTTGGGGGAATTTTTAGGCACTTCTGAAACAGATGAGTTTAGCGTTGAAGTCTTGCTGAGAAGGGCAAATTCGTTTAATAATTTTTCTGCAAGACCAGGTGAAAAGGGAGGGATGCCCTCTTGTGCCTGTGTCAGGGCTTCGATCAGCATATCAGCATTGATGCTTTTCAGTAAATATCCACAGGCACCTGACTTTACAGCCTCAAACAGATCCCGATCATCGCAGGATGTCGTCAGAATTATGATTTTCATTTCCGGCAACTCTGCTTTGATATTTCGTGTAGCTGTCAGGCCATCACATCGCGGCATACGGATATCCATCAGTATCACGTCCGGCTTGAGTGTCCGTGACAAAGCCAAAGCCTGCTCTCCGTCTGTTGCTACACCCACAATATGAACATCATGTGCTTCCAGGAGGTTTTGCAGTCCCTCTAGCATCAAGCGATTGTCATCAACCAGTAATACTCTCATACATACCTTTCCTTCCAAGTGCCTAAAGGCACATCCAACAAAACAGTTGTTCCTGAACCGGGTTTTGATGATATGGTAACAGATCCACCGATTTGCGCCATCCGTTCACGCATAAACATCAGACCGAAATGCTTTCCTGTTTCTTTATTTATACTTTCTGGATCAAACCCAATGCCGTCATCTGAGATACTTATACGGGCATAGTCAGATTGCTGCTCTATAACAATTTTTACACAATGAGCATCACCGTGCTTGCTGGCATTAGCCAAAGCTTCCTGGATGACACGCAGAATTTGAACACCAACCTCTGGATTCAATTCGTCCAACATCCGCTCATCTGGAAGCAGCAACTCTATATCAATGCTATATGTTGTGCGATAATGATCGAGATAATTTTGCAGAGCCTGTGCAAATGTCCATTCAGTGGTTGTTCCGGTCCTGAGGCTGATGATTGACTCACGAACATCTGCATGAGCGTTCTGGGCAACCTCCGCCAGACGGTTCAGGATTGGAGTTGCTTTTATTGTATTACCCGAAAGCGCCCATTGATTTGCGGCTTGCGCTTGTAAACTTATATATCCAAGAACCTGTCCAATACTGTCATGCAGTTCTCTGGCAAGGCGCTCACGTTCCTTCAGTGTGGCGACAACCAGCTGCTGTTTCATCAATCGTTCCTGCGATTGCCTCTGCCTTGTGATATCATGCAGTAGCAGGAGATGCCCATGTACATCTCCATGTCTATCACTCAGTTCCGTAAGATTCATGCTGTAGTATCGAGCAGTACTACCCATGCCCAGATTGAACTCCGATTTTGTGATTCGTATACAGTCTAGCCGCATGTCAATACCGGAGTCTGCTGGCATTACGTCCACAATTGAGCGTCCACATAAGTCAGAAGCAGGTTTATTAAGTATTCTCGCAGCGGCAGGATTGATATCGACAATGTATCCCTGCAAATCCAGCACAAAACTTCCATCAGCCATTTGTTCTATGACAACTGTACGCGCCATCGAAATAGGATCCAAAACCCGAAAATAGAACAGGGCAAAAGCATAGGCAGAACATGAAATCCCAATCACAACAAAGACAGATTCACCTGGGCTGAAAATACGATTCTGAAGGCTGTCTAATACATACATAGCCCGACCGGAAATCTGTCCAAAAAGCATAATCAACACTGGCAAACGGGACTTAGGTGACCTGTATGCAAGTCTTAACAATGCCAAGAGATTTACAAGACCCAGCATATTAGCATACACAATCGATAACCATGTGCCTATGCCATACTTGACTGTAACATATTCTTCCATAGAAAATGAAGTCCAGATGAGGTGATGATAAGAGTTTGTCAGCATCAAACAAAAAATTATAAATGCAGGTATGGATAGGAAAACTAAATTTCGGCGGGTTAGAAAGCGACCAAATCCGGCATACTCTAGAAAGAAACAACTCATGGCGGTCACTGTAGGTAGTTGCCAAAGTGCGTGAAACTTGATCCAAAAAACCTTCGTTAAGAAATCTACGGCTGCAATTTCAAGACTGGATCCTATTGACCACAACATAGCAAAAAAACAGCCAATGGCAAATGCCTTTGCACTTGGTAATTTACGCCGACGCCAACTGAAGATACCAAGACAAAGGGTCAAGACAATTGAAACCATTGCTGGCCACAGATCCTGGTTATAGTTGTATTCCCACGTCATGAGCGACCCTCCGATAGATGGGATTTGCTTCAAGAACATTTATATTATATAACACTCAATTAACAAAATCAAATTCTTTCCCCTATCACTGTAAATGGGACAGAGGTTTTGATCTCTGTCCCATTAACCCTATACTTTTTAAGTTATATTATTACCTTACTTCTTTTTGTTCGGAACTTTTGGAGGCTCCTCTTCTACAGGATCACTGCTGCTTCCTGCAGTGTGTGGAACGACGATATTGCCTCCGCCAAGCATAACATATTCAGCATCATCTAATTTATTGTTGTTATTGCTATCCAGAGAGAATGGGATCTCACTGGCTATTGTAAGTTTGGTATTAAACCAGAACATGTCTGTATCTTCACCTGGTTCATTCATGTCTTTAACATAAACCGTAAAGTCCTGGTTGCCTGCTTCCGCAAGCACATTGCCATACTTATCTACACGGGTATAGACACATTTGCCGCTGAAGGAAGCTATACCCGGATAGGTTTTTTGTATAATAGCCAGTCCATATATGGCATTGCTCTTTATGCGGACGATGCTTCCATCGGGCAGATGTGTGATAAGAAGGAAGCTGCCCTGTACACCTGTGCCTTTTCTATTGTACTTCATGGTGAACCCAAAATTGGTTTTAGCTCCCTCAAGCTGCGGATTGGATGTCCCTGCCGGCCAATAGAACCAGCCACCGCCTGTTGTGAACCCAAGACTGGGATCATATATTACAAGCACTTCCTCAACAGGATTTGCCGTGTACCAATCATTATCGAGGGATACTCTGGCAACATATGTTTCAACAATCAGCAGATTCGCTGGAACATCGAATTCGGCTATTCCCGTTATCGGATCAAACCTTGTTGCTATTACAGACTTTTCACCTCCGACTCCCACAGATATGAAAGTCAAGGTAATATCTGAGAACTCGATCTTACTCAGATCACCCAATTTGCCATCATTATCCTGGGTTATGGTCACTTTCCAGACAAAGGCTGCATTGTTGCCGCCATCTGATTCCACCTTCACTGAGACAGGGTTTTGCATATCAAATGTGAAGTCTGCATCTTCTTGCTTAACTGTATATGTTCCGTTTACGAAAGTGAATCTATAGTTGTTAGATGAAAGTGAGCCTGTACTTGGTATTATACTATATATGCCGGGAATCTGTGCGACAGGATCAGACAGAACCGGACTGGTTGAGAATGAAGGTAAGCCGCTAACCCCACTGTTTATCAGAGACTCTTCATTCACAAACCCGGTAATGCTGTAGGTAAAGTCCTGCAGCGGGTCACTATATTGAGATGTTTTATCATGGGCAGTTATGGTTAAGTTTGCATGAGTGATCGTGAAATCAGCGCCCACATAACCCAAGCTGTAGTTGCTGTTTAAGGCCAGCGTGCCCTGTTCTATGGCATAGGTGCC
>DMAP01000407.1 GCA_003446975.1 Clostridiales bacterium
TATGATAAAAGATAGATTAATAGACAAAATATATCCTTTTCCAGAAGACCCTTTTGGTAACCTAATTTGTTTTGATTACAGGAATGGGATGAATAAATCTCTTAAAGTTGTGTTCTGGGATCATGAAATTGCTCATGATTCATCTGAAGAAGCAATTAGATACATTTGTGTTAATTTTACTATACTGCTTCATAAATTATACACTCCGGAATGATTTTTAGTTACACCTTTTGTTTGCTAACTTTTTATTTTTTAAATCCAACGCACATCATATTTATCTCAAAAGTTATAATATGGTTTTAATTTTTTAGAAAAGTTAATATACATGCTGTAATGTTCTTTAACACGTTGGTTAAAATGGTTTAATTAACGGTGGTATGTAAAAATGAAAATGATTAAAATGTTATGTATAGCGTTAGCTTTGATTGTTTTTTGTACAGGAACTGTAACAGCTGCAAATATATCCAATCCGGGGATTGTGAATCCGTATGAAAACTTCACAGTGTATTCTGGTGACACATTGACAATCAATGAAAGTGATGTTATGGTTCTTGATTACTTCTCGGAACTGATAATAGAGAAAGGTGGAACAGTTGTCATATACGGTAGAATTCTCACAAAAGACCCTGCTGATATAAACAATTCTGGATCAATATACAATCATGGAACATTTGGTCCAAATGATTGGGGGTATCTATACAATCATGGGTATATAGAAAACACTGGTTACATTCCGAGTTCTGGCAATATCATCAATTACGAGCTGATAGAAAACCAAGGACAACTTTCAAACCTCGGATATTACAATCTTGTTAATTATGGTGTTATCAATAATACTGGACAAATTTATAATTCATTTTCCGATATGATTAACTACGGTACAATTAACAACTGTGGCGAAATCAATAACCATGGAGTATTCAGCAACGATGGCACTGTGTATGGACACACTGGAAGCTCTTTTAGTGGTGAGATTAGTGGTAACCAAATACAATGGATCGATAATCCATCATATGAGGTCCCTGAATTCCCAACAATCGCACTCCCAATGATTGCAATTCTAGGATTGGCGTTTATATTTAGGAGGAGAAAAGATTAATCTCCTCTTAACATATTTTTTTATTTATTCTTAATCTCATATCAAATCACTTCCCACGTCTCCAATCTTTCCTTGACATGAGCATTAAGAGTAAACGCTTTATCAGCTTCAGCATTTTTCTTCATATAATACAAAGTACCTTTTGAGAATTCCGTCTTCTTCCATTCTTAAATTTCAGAGATGTTAATTTAGAATCACATATCATGCAACATGTATAGAATGTTGTATTTGTGGGTGTGAATGACATTTCGAAATAATATCAATTCTATGATTCATCCGATAGAAGTCGCTAAATAATATATCCACATATTTAGATTTCATAGCCAATAAAGTTTTTATTAAGCTATCTACAGAGCCATTTTAATGGCTCTATAGAAAATCTCGATATTCTAACAAATGTCCAAGTTAGCAATAATTTATAATATATGGTAAGATATTGAACAAATTTGCCATTTTGACTTTATTGATGCTGATTTAGATAGTTTTTCCACAGGGCCAAAAAATGATTAAATTATATAGCTATACTCCTTAACCACTTACTGATGGAAATAAATTACAATCTTCTAAAAGTGAAAGCTCACTTTACATAAATACGTAATGATTCATCTTGGTTAATAGCAAGTCAAAACTAATATAAAAGATAATTGACTGTTAAAAACTGAATAAATCTAACTATACTATATAATATTTAGTGATTCAAAAGCTTAATGACTTAAATTTTACGAAATATGGTGTGTCCTTCTATACTGAAAGTCATGGAATGGGAATCATCTCTTGCCGACAGACAGTCATAACAATATCATGTTCATAACCATCCATGCTATGTTCACAAGCTTTATTTGTGTGTATTAATGAAGATTATATTATAAAAAAACTGCTTATAAAAAACAAGGGATGACAATGAATTGGTTAAAAATGATTTGTGCTGTTTTCGTAATCTACTTTTGCGTATCTATTGGGAGTGCAGAAACTTTTGACATTAAGCCAATTGAAAACTCATATATAGATAGTTTGAACCCGCTTGATAATTATGGAAAAGAACAATATCTAAAAACGTGGTCTGCTTCTAATAGACAACAAAGGCCATATCTAAAATTCTATGTCCCTGAACACACAGATTCAGCTATCATTAATGTTTTTCTTCAAAATTATGGAGGCTCTTCTTTTAAAATCTATAGAACAACAACAGACTGGAATGAATTAGATGTAACTTATTCTACTGGCAGGCCAATTCTTGAGAGTACTAATTTTCTCGATGATGCTCCTAACAAAGGTTCAGGAGTGTGGTACAGTTTCGATGTATCTTCCGTAGTCAATGAACCTGGTTATTATTCATTTTTCATAGCTACTCAATGGGGCTATAAAAATGAATTTAATTCTACCCGGGCATCGGCAAATCAACCATATATGCGCATAACAACTAAGGGGTCACAATCAGATATCAGTACCAACAGCAAAACAAGAGATAGTTCCAATTCATTCCTAATTAACGAAAATGAAAAAATAACATTTTCTATAGATGCACCTGATATCCTCGAAAACACTCAATTCAATTGGTATGTAAACAAGAAGAAACAGATTGAAAAATCAAAAGACTTCGAATTTATTGTTCCTTCTTGTGACATTTCGCAACCATCTTCTTGCATATGGGAAATACGTGTCGAAGGAATGTATGCAAATAACAGTCCTATTATCAGAGAATGGTTGATATCCAGCCTTGAGAAAGAACATGCTCCTGATTTTATCGATTATTTTATTGATCGAGATAATAGGTGGAGGACAGGATATGTTTCAGATCCATGGGGCAGGCAATTCCCATCTTATGATCAATCACTTAATTTGATTTCAAAAGGTTACTATAGTGGAAGTGAAACAAGCAATGGAATATTACTTTCTAGTAAGTTTAATATTACAGATGGTACTTTCAAGTTCAAAATCAGAAACCCGGGTGCACTTACCATCTCCTATTTTAAGGTAGAAGGTGAACCAGAACCACGTTACAATGATGGTTCACTAATGGCACCAAGTTGGAGGTATGAGCTTACTTCTAGTGAATTTCATGATTATTTTGCAATTTTAAATTACCGCATAGGTTTTGGAGATAAAGATGGAAGATATTCATGGGGTTCATATATACCAATTTCCAGAAGAGGTTTGGGGCAGGCTCCTGGATTCCATTGGTGGAAAGGTGCTGAATGGAGAGATATAACAATTATAAAAACACATGATGGTTGGTGGAGTATATGGGAAAATGGTGTTCTTATTCCGCACAGCTATGCGAATTTTGAAGACGCATTCAACAATGCCACTAAATTAACTTTAGCAGCTAATGGTATACTTGAAATGGATTGCATAGAGGTTTATAAAGACAGGTATATTTATCCAAAGGCTCATATTTATTATGGAGATTATCCCAAATGGTGGCGCTTAGTAGATACAACCAATAATCGCTTTGATCCAGTGGATATTGATGGTATTATAGTCTCAGGAAGACCTATATCACTTAAGCAAATAGCAGATGTTATTGATAATTCTAGTTTGATTACTTATGATGCTACTACTAGGACAGCAGTTCTTAAAACAAATTTGATTTTTACTGCAGGTAGCGAGTTCATAATGGACGATGAAACATTGGTGATAGATACATCGTCTGGCCCATATTCAATAGATATCAAACCAGGTGTTGTTTTCAAAGTGTTCGATTCAAAAATAACTGCAACAGACTCACCTTTGATATGGAACATCGCAAGCTCTGTATCCATGGAAGTATTTGATCCGATTATCACACGAAATGAATCTGCAACAACTGCCACTGCAAGAAACAATGGCATATATGACTTCCGTGGAAGTTTTATTGTAGAAGGATCAGTTATAGACAATACTTGCAATCTATTTCTAGATGCACCTTATGAAGTATCTATGAAGGATGTAATTTTCAGCAATCACAGTTCTAATGATCATGGAGATTATACTCTCAGAGGAGCATACGAAAATCATAATCAGAAAATAAGACAATCTTATGGTGAAAAAGGATTATGGATTGCACCACGAATAGATTTAGTTGCATGTTCAATTTCAAACGTAAGTTTTGTAGATCCAAAATCAAATATTGAGTTTAAAGTGATTGGTGGAGAATGGATACATAATGCAACTACTGTTTATGATAGCGATTTATCACAAATAGATATCGTTGCAATGAAAGCACTAAAGCACGAATATTTCGTAGCATATCGTGAAAAAAATGAAAAAGCTTTTCTTGCACTATTGAATACACTATTTGATGAAGATAGATTGAATATTGCTCCTCATTCCAGGCTTGGAGGAACATATGAGTATGATGAAGCAGCAATTCTCGCAAAATATTATCTCGATCTCTCATTTGAAGACAACAGTGGCAATAAAGTTCATGGAGGTATAGTCTCCATTAGTTCATCTAATTTGTTATTCCCTGCTGAAAATCTTTATGAGTATCGTGATTTCATCACAGATGCTTATGGAACTGGCAAAGGTGGCGCCACAAATTACGGACCCAATAGCCCACAAAATGATACCTATAATGGCGGTGTCCACACCCGTTGGTACAACGCACTGCCACTTGGCACCGCAGTCACAGATTCCAATGGCCGCACAGCTTTGCCAAGATCTGACGATCCGAAGAACTCCATCGTCCTGATAGACTATGTGTTGACAAGCGACGCTGGCACTCTGAAAAAGGAGTCTCTGACCTATACTCTCAATGCCAATGATCCGAGTGGACAGTCAGTATCCCTCACTGGCATTTCCCCAGACCCGACCTGGTACCGTGAGGACCCCAACATCCCCACATATACCATCACCGCCATCATTCCTGATAGCAGCACCAGCGGTCCCAATACCATAGGCTTTGCCCCGAGCGAAGATAATCCCTTCGTGTCTGGGAATTCAAAGAAGTTCAGGGTATGGACAGATGTAGCCCTAACAAGCATGAAGTGGTATGTTGATGGTGTTCAGGTATCTTCGGGGTCATTGGAGTATGACTGGAGTATCCTGGAGGGATCTCACACAATACACTTTGAGGGAGCAGATACCAACGGTGCTGTGATGCAGAGTTGGTCTGTAACTGGAGTGGTACAAGTTCCTGAAGAGCCAAAGGTTCCGGAGTCCTCCGGAGGTTCAGGCACCTCCTACACTCCTTCCGCAACCTCCTTCACTTCCAGTATCGGTGACTCCACCAATTTCATCGTAGACACAGACGAGCAGTTCACAAGCACTCAGTGGTACTTCAATGGAGCTGCAG
>DMAP01000114.1 GCA_003446975.1 Clostridiales bacterium
GTGAATAGCATTATTGCAAACTCAGTACGCAACAGCTCAATTGATGAGACACTTGGTTCTATTTCTGATGCTGCTATAGAGGCATCGTTTGGGGATTCAGGAACTATCATAGCCAAGTATTTCTATGGCATGTCCCAAACAGCTAAAGGGAAAAAAGTTATGACTGTTGAGGAGTTCATTGAATCATTAAACGACTCAGTGAGATATGCTTACGATGCCATCAGCCATCCACAAGAAGGTACTATTTTAACGGTCATGAGAGAGTGGGGATCGTATCTCAAACGGGAAAGAAACAAGCATCTGACTTTTGATAAACTAATCAATGCTTCGCTGCATTATGCATATGAAGTGCTTGATAAGACTAAAACCCTGTTGAAGGTCTTGTCCGAGGCGGATGTTGTGGATGCAGGCGCCAAAGGCTTTGTCTGCTTTATCGAAGGATTTTATAGTTTTATGACGTCAGGTACCCTAAGTGATAAAAACATATCCCGAGTAGAAAGAATTGACCATGAGAAAATAAGCCACAGCATCAAGCATCTAAATTTTAAGTTTTGCACTGAGATGACCGTTGAAGGGATTGGCGCTGATGTCCAAAATATAGAACGGCTGGTTGATGGCTATGGAGATTCATCCATTGTAAATCGATATAACGACCAGATAAAAATTCACGTTCATACTGACAGGCCCCATCAACTAGCGTCAGAGCTTTCAGAAATCGGGAAAATAACCTACAGCAAAGTCGACAACATGAAAATCCAGCAGGATATTGTACACAATAGGAAGTATAAAATAGCATTGTTGACTGACACAATAGCAGATTTGCCAGATGAGTACATCGAAGAAAATCAAATCTACACCATACCGTTAATTATGATACATAACGGCAGTGTATACCTGGACAAATACACAACCAATGCGACAACTATCTTCAACACTTTGAAGCAGTCGTCGGATTATCCGAAATCATCACAGCCAAATGAGAAATTCATTGAAAAATCGATGAAGTTCCTCCTGGAACACTATGATGAAGTGATCGGTATTACCATTTCATCAAAAATGAGTGGCACTTACGAGAGAATGATGCAGGCAGCACAAAAGCTTTCTGTCGATGGGAAAAGAATTGAAATTATTGATTCTTCTCTTAATTCCGGAGCCGAGGGATTGTTGGCAAAACATGCTATGGATATGATCAAGTCTGGTCTGGATTATGATGATATAGTAGACAAGCTCTATAAAACCAAGAAAGACATCAGTATTTTTGTCAAAATCCCAGATTTGAATTACGCCGCAAAAAGTGGCAGAGTTCCAAAGGTCGCAGGAATGGTTGCTGCATCCTTGGGTATTAAGCCTATGATATCTATTGATAAAGATGGTAACGGCACTGTTCTAAAAGAGTTTAATATCAAGAAGCTTATCATAAGAATGGCTAACGAGCGAAAAATAGAAGAATACGTAATAGTTCATACCGATAATCTCCAAAAAGCCAAAGAGCTGACTGAGCATGCAGAAAAGCTTTTGGGGTTTCCACCTTTATACATAGAAAGTGTGTCTTCTATTGTATCCGCTTTTATTGGAAAAGGAGCTTACGGAATAGCATTCAGGGAGGCAGGAAATGTTTAACAATTATCTATTAGCGATTCTTGAAATTGTGGTTTATTTCTCAATATTTTTTGTTATTGCCCAATTGAAAAACAATAATTCGATTGTCGACATCGGTTGGGGGTTGGGGTTTGTGTTGCTTTCGTGGGTAATGTTCATAAACAATCCTAATTTGGACAGAATCGTTATTCCAATAATGGTTTCCATCTGGGGGTTACGGCTCTCTTACCATATTTTTATTCGAAATTTTGGCAAGCCAGAGGATTTCAGATATGTGGACATGAGAAAATCATGGGGAGAGCATCAACGAATCAATGCATTTTTCAAGGTTTTTATGCTTCAGGGTTTCTTGCAGTTTCTAGTGGCAATGACAATCATCACGTACGGCAGTCGGATTGAGAATGCTAGCTTAGTTGTATTTGGTGTGATGTTATTTGCTTTCGGATTGGCTTTCGAATCTATTGGAGACAAACAACTAAAAGATTTCAAAGCTGACCCCGGCAATAAGGGAAAGATTATACAAAGTGGTTTGTGGCAATATACAAGACACCCCAATTATTTTGGGGAGGCCACATTGTGGTGGGGGATTTTTTTGGTGGGACTTGGAACAGGTGCACCGATCCATTCCATAATTGGACCACTGACTATAACGATTTTAGTAAGATTTGTTTCAGGTGTGCCATTGTTGGAGAAAAAGTATAAAGACAGACCAGACTTTATTGCGTATAAGAAAAAAACACCGGTGTTTATTCCATTTGTAGGAAAGCGAGGATAGTATCATGGAAAGCTCAAAGTATAAGTATTTCAAATTGTATTTTTTGATTGCAACCATTGTTTTTTCCATTTTGATTATTTATGGTGTAACCGCTAAGGATATCTTAGCTGAAGGAAGCCATATTCTCGAGGTGTATTGGGGTGTTTTTACATTTATCGATTTATATTTTATTTTCTTTGTTTTCTACTTTTGGATTGTATATCGGGAAAAGTCCTTATTGATGTCCATTATATGGTTCCCGCTTATCATGGGAGGCGGGGCATTGATGATTGCACTATATTGTTTTATTGCCATGGTGACCTCTAAAGGTGATATGAAAAAAGTTTTGTTGGGAAAAAGAGCTTAATCTGATAAAATAGAATGGTGAGGTGATAAAAAATGGATGAGAAGAAAAAAGTTCTCGAGGCAATGTCTAAAGCGGGAAAGGCTTTGAAAACTGGCGAAATAGTCGAGCTATCCGGTTTGGATAAGAAAACAGTCGATAAGGTCATGAATGAGCTGAAAAAAGATGACCAAATCGTTTCGCCGAAAAGATGTTATTGGGAACCAAAATAAATTCTACGGGAGTGAATGGGTAGATGGAGAAGATATTATTTGGAAAAGGTGATAGCCAAGTGTTCCTGCTTCCTAAAATGGCTAATCGTCACGGATTGATTGCAGGGGCTACCGGAACGGGAAAAACAGTCTCGCTGAAAGTCTTAGCGGAAGCCTTTAGCGACATGGGTGTGCCTGTATTTTTATCGGATGTCAAAGGCGATTTATCAGGACTTGGAAAGGAAGGCGTGGAAAACGCCAAGATTGTTGAGAGACTAGATTTTATTGGTATAGAGGATTTTTCGTATGAAAAATATCCGTTGGAGTTTTGGGATGTTTTTGGGAAGAAGGGATTGCCTATCAGAACAGAAGTAAGCGAGATGGGTCCTTTATTGCTATCAAGGTTAATGGACCTTAACGAAACCCAATCAGGAATCCTGAGCATTGCTTTTAAAATTGCTGATGACAAGGGATTGATGATCATTGACTTAAAAGACTTGAAATCCTTGCTGATGTATATAGGTGACAATGCCAATGATTTAAGAAGACAGTACGGCAATATAACCGCCCAGAGTATTGGCGCAATACAAAGAAGACTGATTGTGCTTGAGGAACAAGGCGCTGAACTGTTTTTTGGTGAACCTGCTTTGGACATCAATGATTTCATGGCCAGGGATAGGGAAGGCAAAGGGGTCATCAATATTCTCACATCAACGGAACTATACAATTATCCACAGCTCTATTCAACCTTTTTGTTGTGGCTGATGGCTGAACTATTCGAGGAGCTTCCGGAAGTGGGAGATCTTGACAAACCAAAGCTTGTGTTCTTTTTTGATGAGGCCCATCTGTTGTTTAGAAACACCCCAAAGGCATTGCTCGAAAAAATTGAGCAGGTAGTAAGACTGATAAGGTCTAAAGGGGTAGGCATTTATTTTGTGACTCAAAGTCCATCTGATGTTCCCGACAGCGTCTTGGGACAATTAGGCAATAGAGTACAGCACGCTTTGAGAGCCTTCACACCTAATGATCAAAAGGCTGTCAGAGTAGCGGCCCAGACATTCAGAACAAACCCAAACCTGAACACCATGGAGGTAATCACCCAATTGGGTGTTGGGGAAGCATTGGTATCGTTTTTGGATGAAAAGGGCATACCTGGGATAGTTGAAAGGGCATTAGTTTGTCCACCGCGGAGTCAATTTGGGTTTTTGGAAGAGAGTAAGATAAACGACCTAATAGCTTTCTCCTATATGAAAAATAAATATACCACTTCAATTGACAGGGAATCAGCCTATGAGATATTGGAGGCTAAGGCAAAAGAGGCAGAAAGATTAGCTGAAAAAGAGGAAAGGGAAAGACAAAAAGAAAAAGAAAGACTTGAAAAAGAACGAATGACGAAAAAGACATCAACGAGAACATCCACCTATAAAAGGCAAACAACAGTTGAAAAGACAACCAAATCCCTTATGACCGCTTTTGGAAGACAACTGGGAAACTCATTGGCCAGAGGAATTCTTGGATCTTTGAAAAAATCCTAATTTGCAACATTGACTTTAAAACTATGATTTGCTAAGGTGTAAATACTAAGGAAAATGGAGGTAAGTATGGGAAGCGTAAAAGGAACTAAAACAGAACTGAACTTGTTAAAGGCATTTGCGGGTGAATCTCAAGCAAGGATGCGATACACTTTTTTTGCTGAAAAAGCAAAAGAAGAAGGGTATGAACAAATCGCGGAGCTGTTTTTGGAAACAGCCTACAATGAAAAAGTACATGCTGAGAGATTTTTCTCGTTTTTAGATAGAGGAGAAAATCTCGAAATTAATGCAGCATATCCCGCCGGTATCGTTGGCAACACGGCTGATAATCTTAAAGCAGCAGCTATGGGTGAAAACGAGGAATGGACAGAATTATACCCGACATTTGCCAAGGTTGCAGAAGAAGAGGGCTTTAAAGATGTTGCCAATGCATTTAAGTTCATCGCAAAAGTTGAGGTGGAGCATGAGATAAGATATCTGAAACTATTGGAAAATATAGAAAGCAATTTGGTTTTCAAGAAAAATGAAGTATCAAGATGGAAGTGCAGAGAATGCGGATACGTACATGAAGGAGAGAGCTCTCTCAGAAAATGTCCCGTTTGTTTCAAACCGGAAGCTTTTTTTGAAATTAAAGAAACAAATTATTAAACGTTAATCGAACGGTTTCTAAAGGTTCAGATGGCGTTTCAAAAGCCAACTGAACCAAAGAACACTGTTGATATGCGATAGCGAGGAGATGTAATAATGGAGCTGCTGGTCATTGTACTCAATAAAACAGAATACCTGACTGATATACTTGACGGATTTGTGAAAGCCGGTATAAGAGGCGCTACAATCTTGGATAGTGCGGGGATGGGGCACCTGATTGCCAATCACTTCCCATTCTTTGCAAGCTTTGCAGATTTAGGCAATAATCGTGAACAGCACAGCAAGACAATATTCACGGTCGTAAACAGTTGTGATGAGAAGGATAACGCCTTGCTGGTAATTGATGAGGTGTTGGGAGACATATCAAAGCCTGATACAGCATTTTTATTCAGTGTGCCTGTGAATTTTATAAAAGGAATATCAATACCACCTTGTGGAGATCTGAGATGAATTACCCCTTGTATATTGCTATAATAATGCTTTTTGCGCTTATTGGCGGCAACATATGCATGAAAGCCAGACTGCCTTCAGTTACTGGCTTCATTGTTGTTGGGCTTATTTTAGGGCCGTCTTTTACCAATATGATCAATAGCGAGATTGTGGAATCCATGTCTTTTGTTAATGAGCTGGCAATGGGGATTCTGGCTATTTCATTAGGTGCTGAGCTGCATTGGGCAACATTGAAAAGATATAGCAAGGATCTCCCCCCGCTGGTCACAGGTGAAATTGTCTTAACGGTGTTTATGGTTTCCATTCTTAGTTATTTATTTGGATTGAGCGTTCAGATCAGCATTATTTTGGGGGTTTTGGCGATAACGGTTTCTCCGTCAGGAATCGTTCCGGTTATACAGGAATATGGCGGGAAAGGACCATTGACTCAGAATCTATTGGCAATGGTGGCAATTGACAATCTGATAGGAATCATGCTTTTTGGAATCATACTGGCGTTGTTTGAAGGTTTTGCGCTGGGAGCTACTAACGGATCAGACCTTGTGTTGACGGTAGTGGCAGAGCTTTTTGGCGCTCTGGCAGTTGGTGTGGCTTCCGGATATGTGATTGTTCATTTCTTAAAGAAAAAAGTTGGCAACAACCAGTTTCTAGTTATTCTGTTGGGCATGATTCTATTGAATGTGGGGATAGCAAATCAGTTTCGTCTTTCAGCTATGTTGGTCAATATTGTTTCTGGAATAGTAATCACAAATCTAAGAAACAGAAGCATGACATTGTCAGCAACCATTGATAGGGTCCAACTGCCTATCATTGTGGTTTACATGACGCTGGCGGGAGCGAGGATTGATCTTTCTGTAGCATTGGCATTAGCTGTCTCAGGAGGGGTATATATCATTGGAAGATTCGCTGGAAAGGTTATAGGAAGCTATCTTCTATCAAGAACAAGTGACCTGACTAAAATCGTTAGGAGAAATATTGGTCTTGGATTGACACCACAGGCAGGCATTACAGTAGGTTTAAGTATTTTGGCAGAACAAAAAATTCCAGAGGCACAAGGTATTATAACTGGGATAGTGTTGACTGGGGTCGTCTTTTTTCAGGTCATAGGACCTATACTGGTGGCCAAAGCTCTAAACAATGCGGGTGAAGTAACTATCAATAAATAATCAGAGGTGCGTATGAACCACATCAGTGTATGTGAAGCGATGAGCAAAAAAGAAATCAAAGATTTCATCAACCTGCCGTGGCAGATATATCTAGACAATGAAGCTTGGGTACCACCGCTTAAAAGCGATTTTAGAAAATATATAACGGGACAGACCAACTCGATGAATCAGTCGGGACCTAATATCAGATTGATAGCCTATAAGAGTGGCAAACCCGCAGCCCGTCTGATTGCAGGTATCAATAAGCATCTAAACGAACTCAAGGCATACAAGGAAGGTTACATCTCTCTTTTTGAGTCAATTGATGATCGGGATGTGTCAGATGCATTGCTGGGCAGGGCTGAAGAATGGTTTAAAGAAAAAGGGATAGACACCATTATTGGACCCTTATCTCTTCCCGGCGGGGAAGACAACAGGGGATTCATCATCGATAATTTTATAGATCCGACAATGATTATGGGTTCTTATAATCTACCTTATTATAATGAGTTGTTCACCCATTTTGGATTCAAGAAGTATCAGGATTGCTATGCTTATACCATGAGATTTGACAGGGAGATCAATGAGCGTTATTTGAAGCTTGTGCCTTATGCCAAGAAAAAATATAAGTTTGATTTGCATAAGCTTGATATGAAAAACTTAACAAAAGAAATGGAAGACATAAAGACTATTATCCATGAAGCTATGCCGGAGGAATGGGCTGATTTTGTGCCTCCAACTGATGAAGAGATTCAAATCATAGCGGACGGGATTATTCCCGTTGCAGATCCTAATTTAATTTACATAGCGAGAACAACTGAGGGTAGACCCATAGGGTTCAATCTAACTTTGCCGGACTACAATCAAGTGTTAAAAAAAATGAATGGCAGGCTTTTTCCAACGGGTATATTCAAATATCTATACTACAAGAAAAAAATCAACAGGGCTAGATTTTTTGTACTGTTTGTTGTTCCGGAGTATAGAAAAAAGGGCGTTCCCTCGGCTATTTATATTGAATCTTTCAACGCGGCAAGAGACAATGGCTACATATATGGAGAGGGATCAACAATTTGGGAGTATAATGAAATTATGATGAGAGATATTGAAACCTTTGGTGGAG
>DMAP01000434.1 GCA_003446975.1 Clostridiales bacterium
CCATATCAAATTGGGCATTAACTAATTGGTAAGTATTTCTATATTTTGATCATTGTTTTCATCTACAAAAGACAGACTCTTCAAATAAGTTTGGTTAATTTCAGATTGATAAACATTTTGCCATTTCCTCATATGTGCCATTTTCCAAATCTTTTCAGATCCATACAGTAAAACATAATATGTTGGTGATGAAAAACCGAATAGTATTTTTTTCATTTTTTTTTCACTGAACCAGCCACTTACAATAATAGTGTCAAAAAAAGGAGCACTTTCTGATGTTATTTCAGAATAGGTTTTGACTGAGATTTTTTTAGAAACACCTGCACTCATACAGTAGTTTTCATAATAGGCTGATACTTCTAAAATATCGTGAGCTTTATCAATAACTATGCATATATTGAAATCTTGGCCTTCTGATAGAACTCGTTCTAATTGGCTTATTTTTTTTAAACTACGATTATTCTCACATAAGTTTGAAATGATTTCAACCACTGATGATAAAACTCCATTTAACTCATCAGAAACATATCTGTTTTCACTAATTATGATTTTTTTTGCTTTATCTAGTTTTTCTTTTACGAAATCTTTTTCTCTTGCAGATAAAGGAGCGACTAATCTAAGAAATTTTAGAGCCAGTCTTAATAAATCTTTGTACACACTTAAAATATTTAAGCTAGATTCTTCAAACTCTAATTGATTTTTTCTTAATAATTCTATGCATCTATCTATATCGCACTTTTCAATTTCAATATATTCAATTTTATGATAAAGACAATTCAAGTATTTTTTATTGCCGATAACTCTAGAACCGGATACCAAAGATTCTGACATATTATTTGCATCCCATCTCCAAACATTAAATCCTCTTTCTTTTAAATAAGTTATATCAAAAGAATTGATTATATCACAAATTGCTAAAACAGGAATTTCTTTTCCTAAAATATCATCTAAAGCGTCTAATTGCTTTTCAATTTGTGGACCGGATTTAATATCTATCACCAAAAGATCAATCACGTTATCTTTTTTCAATGCTCCATCGATAGAATACAAATCAGGTGAAATGAGCATTGTTGGTTTGCTGTGATATTGCCCCGTTCCTAATAGACTAATGTTGCCCTCTGAATCAGAAGAACCAACAAGTAAAACGTCAGTTGACTTATGACCATTTATTATAAACCTGTTACTCAAAGCTTTATCGACTTTCTCAATCGCGGTAACTATACCTATCGAATTCACTATATGAGCTTTGTAGTCTTTCAGCATATTCACTAGAATATCGCCCTCTCCTTCCATCGTTCTTTGGAAATCAATTATTTTTTTCGTTTCAGCGTATTTTTTTTGTTTGGATATTGGTTTTTGTGATTCAATCGGCTGAAAAAAAGGAGCTATACTCATTGGTAAACCATTTCTACAACGTGTTTTCCTATCTATAGTATTGACCCAAATATAATCAGTTCCATTTATCTTTTCATAGCTATCAAATTCAACTACACATCCTTCAAAACTTAATTTCTGTCCCTTTTTAAATTTCTTTGGATCATATGACTTACTCATCCTACCTTCAAGTATATCGTCTATGATCTTAAAAATTGCAAAAACAATCATCGTGTCACTTTTTTCCGGAAAGATCATAACATTTCTCTTATCGCCATTATCAATTAGCTTATTCAATATTATTAAAGATGCTTTAATCACACTGGGTACTTTATAAATCGGGTAAGATGAGGAGTTAATTGTCAAGTAAAGACTATCTATACCTCTTTTTTGATCCAAGGTTTTGGTAAATAGATCGTTTAATCTCATAAGCTTACTCCTTGTACATGCTATATTAACTGCTAACTTTAATAATTCATCTTTACTTATACTTTATCAGGATCGATTGCACAAACAACACCATTCATGCAATCATCAAAAGATTTTCTTAATTCGCATTCCCAAATGACAATAACCTGAAATCCCATCTCTTCCAATTTAGTTCTATTGAGCAGATCGTTAGTTTGATTCCGTTCAATTTTCTTTTGCCAAAATTCAACATTCGATTTTGGCAATCTATACAACTTGCAGTTTTCATGGCCATGCCAAAAGCATCCATTGATAAAAACGGCGGTTTTGTATTTAGGCAAGACAAGATCAGGTGTGCCAGGGTATCTCTTGCCATTTTTCCTGTACCGAAATCCTTTAGAGAATAGATACTTCCTTACTTTAATTTCAATCGTCGTATTCTTGCCTTTAATTTTTGACATAATCTCACTTCTTTTTTCAGCGGTAAGTTTATCTACCATGTCATTCAACCTCAAACTTATAATTCTAATTCACCCACAAAAAAACAGCCACTCTAACCTCGGCTCCTGTCTCTCAAGCCGTTTAGTCAGTTGACTGCTTTGTTTTTGATTCGCATTCTCATTCCTGTTGGTGAAATTCATATTATCCCCCGAATATTCCCTTGCAAGAAATTTCTTTTCATAAACCTTACTCAAATTATAACATATACAGATATCATATGGAATTATCTTTTACCTTTGTCATCCTCGGGATTCAATACTTCAAATATTTTCTGCGCTGTATTGAAATCCAGTTTTTCCAAATCCCTTCTATACGTTTCCAGGTCTTCCATAATGTCTATGCTTTTCTTGAACAACAATATTTCAAGTTGTTTTCTGATATCATGGATGGACTTAAGTTCATTCTCTGTAGGTTTTTTTTCTAGAATTCTTATTGTGTCCACTAAGCTATCTATCACATTTCCATGGTCAAATACCTTATTCAATGTCTCGTCACTTGGTATAAAAGTCATTGGCACTGAATCAAGGTTGGATAATTGATTCCGAACAATTTCTTTTGCATAGCCAACCACACAATGCTCTCCTTGACAATCTCTACATGTCTCTAATCCCAAACATATTCTGTCCATGTCTTTTTTCATATGTTTATAGTATTCATTTAACTCTTTAGATTTTCTCATAAAAGCTGACTGAATGCCTTGCTTTCTTTTTATGAGCATGATTCTTAGCAAGATAAAAATCATCACCGAAAGCATCCCTGCAAACAGTGTTGTATTCTGCATCGTTAAATACTCACTTGGCAATGATTGGTGTAGTTTCAAAACGCCAAATAGCATAAAAATAGAGGCAGCTATTATCTTGATGGCAAACTCAGGAACCCTGTCTCCCAATTTTTTGCCGATATATATTCCAAGACCGCCAGTTGCAATCATTCCTGACACAGTGCCTATAACTACCACAAAGGGTAATAATGATTTGGCTGCCAATGTAATAGCTGTCAATTGAGTCTTGTCTCCCAACTCCCCGATAAAAAAAGCAAACGCTACAGTTAGGACAGGCCCAAATGCAGTTTTTGGTTCTATCGCTTCGTCTCCATCATCATCTGACTTCAGCGACCATAATGAGAAGCCTACAAAGGCGAATCCGGCTATGATTTGTATGGTATCCATAGGCAGAAAGTTTGATATGTAGCTTCCTAATGCTACTGCCAGTCCATGATTTAATAATGTACCTAAGAATATGCCTAAAAGTACCTTCTTAACAGGATATCTTGTCGCAAAAGCCAAAGCTAGAATTTGAGTCTTATCTCCCATTTCTGCTATAAAGATTAATATGAATGCCTGAAAAATCTCTTGTATTATCATCTCGTCTCCAATGTCAATATACTAATCTATTTAACACAATCTGGAAATCAAAGTCAATACTTATCAAATAAAAGGCAGCCACCTAACCTCAGCTCTTGTCTCACAAGCCTAAGGTCAGCTGACTGCTTAACTTAGATCAATAATTATAGTAATTTTCTTTTATTTTTTTGTCTTCTCTCGAAATCCTTATCGATGTTTTCCTTCCAATCCTTGGATATTGACTTGCTAGCTCTCAAATCGCTGACAACATTACTTACTGCTTCAAAGTTCAATCTGGTTCCTTCTCCGTCTGCGTGGTAGTTTGCAGACCTGTCATGTTCAATTCCGAATCTCTCGGCTGTGAGGACCGCATCGATGTTGGCACCTAGAAATATAAACTCCCATCCGTACTTTTCCTTTTGATGCTCCACCATTTTTTTGATTCTACCGTAAGAGTACTCACGGCTTGCGTTTTCCATACCATCAGTGGTGATAACAAAAAGGACTTTATCCGCTTTTTGATCGTCTGATGTGTTTTTTTGAACATTGATGATTTTCTGTATCGATTTGCCCATGGCATCCAACAAAGCTGTCGATCCGCCTACATAGTATTCTTTTTCTGTGATGGGTTTGATCCATTTGATGTTGAACCTGTCATGGAGGAGTTGATACTCGTCATCAAAAAGAACTGTTGTGACGATAGCCTCACCATCTTCTTCCTGTTGTCTCTTCAGCATGGCATTGTAGCCACCTATCGTATCGCTTTCCAATCCTGACATGGAACCGCTTCTGTCCAGTATAAATACTATTTCTGTTAGGTTTCTATTCATCTTTGTTTGGCAAGGATACCCCTACATTTATAAGTGTGGGAGGAAATTGCTATCCTGCCATCCCCCTTTCTACAATTAGTGTGTTTGTTGGTTCCAAAAGCCTTAGTTTCTTGTGGCTGGCACTGGCGTGAATCTTGGTGCCGTCCAGCTTCCGAATGTCAAAATAACCACTGGTTCTACGACCAAAGATAAAACCTGACTCTCCCAGGTAGTCCACCTTGTCAAAAAGCCTGAACCCTTTGACCTCATAGGGTGCCTGATTCTTTTTCTTTGTACCGCCTTTTAGAAAATTGGACTTGTGGATTTGGCGGTTGTTTTTTCGTTTGAAAGCGCATAGATACTGCTCGTTAATCCTATTGGCGTTAAGGTTTCCCGCGATGCAGTAAGCATCGTTGATGTGTGACTTTACAATACCTGCTGTGATGCGGGTATTCTTGGTCAGGTAGCCATAAGTCCATGATACCTCTGGGTATTTCTCTTTGAGATGGTTATACACAGTCCACCGCATGATGCCCATGAAGGCAGCATCCCTGAAGCCAGGGCTTAGGGTGATTTTTAGTTCAATTTCACCAAGATGGTACGCTTTGTGGCAGGTTTCGCAAAGGGTAATAAGGTTATCAGGCCTATCCCCACCGGTTTTACGGCTTTGCTTGTGAT
>DMAP01000002.1 GCA_003446975.1 Clostridiales bacterium
GGCTGATACTATTGTGAAGTGGTTGCCAAATACCTTATCCATTTTTCGCATAGGCTTATCTTTGCCCTTGATAATCGTAGAAAGAACGGAAGCTGGTTTTATTCCTGTATGCACTATGTGGTCTGACGGATTTATTGCTCGCAAGCTGCAATGTGTGACAACGCTTGGCGCAAGGTTGGACGAATGAGAAGATGACGTCGGCAATACTATCCAACCTTGCGCCAAGCGTTGTCACACATTGCAGCTTGCGAGCAATAAATCCGTCAGACCACATAGTGCATACAGGAATAAAACCAGCTTCCGTTCTTTCTACGATTATCAAGGGCAAAGATAAGCCTATGCGAAAAATGGATAAGGTATTTGGCAACCACTTCACAATAGTATCAGCCCTCCCTGAAAACGATGTGGTAAATCCGGTCTTTCTCATCACTGAAATCCGATAATTTTTCATCAGCAGAATCCGGAAAATTTTTACAAGACCGCACTCCTGCAAGATCTGTTCAATGTATTGATACAGGCTCAGCGAAGGAGCGTCTCCAAAATATTCATAACCATGCACTTGTAATGGGCGGATTCCATCCTTAATTTTAATTGCTTGGATTTTATGGGCCCGTTTTACAGCACCATATACATCTTCCAATACCAATCTATTCAAAACCTTCGTAAAATTGTCTTCTCGTTTATAGTCTCGCATACTGCTAAAGCAAGTTTCGTACACTCTATTGATGTATGGGAGATAGTTGTCCTTGAATGAGAAAGTACCAAAACATTCCGTCTTATGCAAAATAAACCAAAGCTCAAATGAGAGATTACAATACCCCAAGGAGTATCTAATACCTGACTTTAGCTTCTTTGCTTTCGAGAGGTTTTCCAATATCCCATTAAATGTTTTCCTACTACAGGAATCATTTCCTTCAACATCAATCACATGAACCAATTCGGTAGTCTTCTGCAGAGAAGAGAGACTTTTAACAAAAGCACAAGGACTTTTCTCAACCTTAACAGTAAAGTTCACATGAGCTGTTGCCTTCTCAGTACTGTTGATCGTTGATTGAAGCCAATCTAGGTACCATTTTTCAGTATCTCCCTCAACTGAGAAATAGTATTTCCTCGCGGTTTTTTTTCAGCCATCGCTAGGCTCTAGCTTTTTGAACAGGGGGGTCAAATCAATATCAGAAATTGCTCCATATTTGCTTATAAAATAGTTCGTAAGGTAGTCTTCTCCTCTACGAACGCCATTCACCCCACTAGTTCCAAAATCAGCAAGAGAATAGTGCTGACTCTCTTTCGTCTCTTCTACCCTTTCGACAAATTTGATCTCATCCCTCCGCAAGAGATTGGCATTCAAGAAGATGGGATTCTGCGTATTGAAGATTAATTGGGCATTGTTGGTGTTAATCTCATCATTGTGAAATATGGTAAGGATACTCATCACAGCCATTGGGTGAAGAGATGCATCAAATTCATCTAGGACAAGAGTAGCTCCTGTTTTTAGGGTATCCTGCAAGAGCGGAAATAGATTCATAAACCTAACCGTTCCATATGACTCAAAATCCTCAATGGGAATAATCTTTTTCTTTTCAGGGAAGATAGAATACAACCTGGCCACAGTTTCACCTTTTGGAGCGAAAAAACCTAGGTTACTGGAGGTTACGCCAAAGGCTTGGGCTACTGTATTTGCTTGCTTATTGACATACAGACTCTCATCATTAGGATCAGATAATTTCTTCTCAGATTCAAGAATATCTGCCCGGTAGAAAACCAGGAATTTCTTTTCAAACCAGTTCATTATACTGGTTACCAGGTCAGGAGAAAATACGGTCTTAAAACCGTTGGTCAAAAACAAATCCTGACTATCCAAATTGCGCTTGCTCACGTCTAGCAATAACGACACTTGTGATGCTGTATAGGTTTGTTCAGAGTAAATCAATATTGCCTTTACATCAATTTCAATAGTATTACCAGATGTTCGTAGGAACAATCGCTTTCCATTTACCCAAAGGGATTCCTCTTCAATCTTTCGTGGATGGTCAGTAGCAAAGAAAGTTCCCAGATCCAAGGCCATACAATACTTGAATACCTTGCCAGCATGGGTGAATTCCACAGAGAGTTCGACAGGCTTTGCTTCCTTGAGAAAACAATTAGGTATTAGCTCCAAACTGCTGGAAGCAGAGTCTGGATTATTTTCTTCTCAATTGTTTCGGATGTGACCCCTCTCGACAATCATCTTCATGGCATGCATTGATCCGATGATATTTGATTTTCCTGAGGCATTCGGTCCGTAGATTACAGCAGTGCTGAGCCCTTGCAGAGTCTTATTTCCCACGTTCTCTTTGAGAATGCTGTATTCCAAGTCTTTTTGCTTGGGAGCTGGTTTCATATCAAAGATAAAAGGTTGCACAAATGATTTGTAGTTCGAAGCTGAAAATGATAGTAACATGGTGCCTCCTCTGAAGTTCTGCTTATTTATTCAAATATATAGCAAAATAAAATTTAATGCATATATTTTTTGTCATATGAGATTATATTTTGCAATTTTCTAGCAAAATTTAAAATCATTAACACAGGTTCGCTGAAGTGCATAAGCCTCATTCAGCATACACAAGAATCACAAGTATACCTCAAGACACAAAGGGGGAACCTGTCCCCAGATTCCCCCTTTGATGATTCATTCACGTTATTGTACGTTTCTAAGCTACCCTACCACAACGGTATAGTTACCTGTCCATCTCTTGCAACGCCTTAACAAGCTTTCCGTTGTCAGCTTCATCACGAACAGCCAGTCTGATGAACTGCTTGGGATCTATACCCCTCTTAGTTGACAAGTCCTTAATAAGAATATTGTACCTGTCAAAAAGCTCAACTGCCAAATCAAAGGATCTTTTACCTCCTACGACTTCACACATAATGAAGTTCGCCTGTGAGGGAAGGGCATTCAGATAGCTAATCGTTCCTAAATCCTGCATCAGGCTCTTTCTTGCCTGGATGATCGAAGTAAGGGATGAGACATACTGGGCCTTGTACTTATTCCATATCTGCATGAAGAACTCCCCGTAGGAGTTGATGTTCCAGATAGATACCTCTTTACCTATTTTTGCCGATATCCCTTGATCGGTTGTAGCGAGTATCCCAAGGCGTACTCCAGGAACTCCGTAAGACTTGGATATACTTTTTATTACGACCAAGTTAGGAAATTCATCAAGCACATGTTGCTCCAGAAGAGAGACTACAGAAGGTGACTCGACAAAGTCACCGAAAGACTCGTCAACAATGAGGGTGATGTTTCTTTCTTTAGCCCAGGATACGAGTCTGAGGACATCTGTATAGGGAATGTAGTTGCCTGATGGG
>DMAP01000200.1 GCA_003446975.1 Clostridiales bacterium
ACGGCTCTGCAGGTTGAACAGTTAATCGTAAAAATCTCGCGTAGAATTAAAATGAAAAAGCTTTCTCTTTATGATTTCAGTAGTTTGAGGTGGAGATTTTGTAATTTTTACGAGATTATCAGTGTTGTCTTTGGGAACGGCAGTTGTTTGTAATAAAGTCTAAACGTTGAGCAAGATAAGTTTGCTTCTATGAACAGTACGAACGGCCNNCCCTCCGGGGGTGGATTCTTTATTTGCCGAGGTCCTGAGGTGATTCAATGCCAACGATCTGTATGTTTTATGGGATAATAATCCGCATGTATTGCGCCCCCGGCGAGCATAATCCGCCTCATATTTCATGCGTATTATCATGAGAGCAAGGCGGTTATTGATATTCGGACATGCGAGATCACTGAAGGAGAATTACCACGAAAACATACGAAACTTGCTCTTGCCTGGCAGAGATACACCGGGAACAATTATTGGCAGATTGGGAGCTTGCCTCTAATGGCGAATTGCCATTCAGGATGAACCTTTGAAATAATAAGAGGTGAAAAATGTACTTGGCAGTAAAAAGCGTAAAACCGCTTGACGGATACAAGCTTCTTATTAAGTTCGAAAATGAAGAAGAGCGATGTTTTGATGTGTTGCCATATTTAGGAATTGGGCAATTTCCAGAGCTAAAAAATATTTCATTATTTAATTCCGTAAGAGTAAGCTTTGATTCTATTGAATGGGCTAATCATCTGGATTTTGACCCTGAGTTCTTGTACCGGAAGAGTTCAAAAGTGCAACAAAGCGCATAACCGTTCGAAACGACAAGCCCCTTCCACATGGAGCAAGAGGCTTGTTAAGCGGTATCTTGCCAGATGTGAAATATTTCGTTGGATGTGGCCGCTTATCTTTTATCATGTGAGGATCTGTATGAATAAAATCATTTCACGCGCGCTTTTACTCTCCGTCATGGTGGGTTTGTTGGTAGTCTCAGCCGACTACAGTCATGCCACCGAAGGATCTGCGACATATAAGACTAATATTATTAAAGGTCGTGCGGCAAAAGGATATACGAATCGTGGCACGGCTGTTTATAATTATGTTGAAATAAATAAATATAATGATGGTATCGGAGGTGAAGAAATCGGCAATCTTGATGTGAAGTCCAATGTTCGAGAGGTTCATAATGGCGTTGTCATTAAGAATGGCGTGAAGTCTAAAAAAGAAGATCTTGACATAGGAAAAATAGAGGTCAAAAAACCTCATTCAAGCCTGGAAGTCGATAATAATGTTGTTGTTAAAGGAAGCGTAAAGGCTTCTTCTGCAAAAGACATTGAATTAGGCACGGTGAGTATGGGTAATAACGGAACAACAACAAAAGATGTTGACTCTAACGTCCATGTAAAAGGTGGAATCAATGCTCGATAAGAGAGTGTCAAGACTGATTTGTTTGCTTGTCTTGCTGGCTGCTAATTCATGCTTTCTTGGCTGCGGAAAGGGGTATGTTCCTGAATTAACGGAAAAAGACAAAAAAGAACTTGATGAGACGAAATACCCATTGGCGTCATCTACGATTTATGCCGACTCCCTCAAAAGAATGGGGACGGTTATCAATAATACCGTGGATTATCGTAAAATTGTCCAACCAAAGGAGATCGGCAACACAGCGGGCGGAAACGAGGTGCCTCTCAATCTTACCAACATGGTTATCAATAGTATAAGTGAATTTGCCGGGCCTCAATTTGTTGTCGCTCCCTCAGATCCTGAATTTGTCATCAATGATTTTCAAACTGGGGGCGCTGGGACTCGTGTGTTGCCTGATATTGTAATAGGTGGGAGTATTACTGAATTTGATAAAGATATTGAAGGGGAAAATAGCAGCATTGACCTTAATCTTCTTATCACCCATAAAGGGGAAGGGCTTGACGCGAATGCTGACAAAGGGGACAAAAAGAAATTATCTCGTGTCGTGTTAGACCTGTATCTTCTTGATTACAAGACTCACGTGGTTATTCCGGGTGCTCATATCTCTAATACTGTTCATGTTATGGAGTTGGGAAAAGATCAAAACCTTGGTTTCGCAATGTGGGGTAGCGGTATAGGAGTTTCGGGAAGCGTAGATCGAAAGCAGGGGTTTCATAAGGCAGTACGGAATCTTGTAGAATATTCTATCTTGCAGTTATTTGGTAAATATTATGATTTGCCTTATTGGAAATTACTGGGGATAGAGCAAGCCGACCAAAACGTATTGCAAAGTCTCACCGACACCTTTAATAAGAAAAATCGTCAGCAACAGATTGTTGAAATTCAGAAGTGGCTAAACCGTTATAATCTGGGCTCTGTTATCAACCCTATTGATGGAACAACGGTCATCAAAGTACCGGTTGATGGTATCTTTGATCCTGTAACGCAGCAATATATTAACAAATTTACTAAGCAGTATGCTCCTGGAACTTCTCAGACAACTTTGGCTGACATATATGCAAAACTCATTGAAAATGGGGCATTCCTGGGAGTGAGCCCACCACACAGACCTGAGGATGTTGCGGCAGCGCAGAAAGAATTATCAGATCAAATGGGAACCACAAAGGATGCTACCAACGTGATTATCTTGAAAAACAAATAACTGATGATCGTTTGATTAAATACTAGTAATAGCTATGAATTGTTGGAGTTTTTTTGTTGATATTCGGCATGTATTGCAATTATTTTTTAATGTAACAGGAGGAACGATGAAACAATGTTTTAAGAAGTTGCCTGATTGCGTCAAACCCATTTCCCTCATGAAATTAATCCTGATCGCCCTTACCTTTTCCTGCTTATTGGGAACCCAAGGATATGCAAGTGATCCAGGCACCAATTTACAGGGATATGGATTGAAGATATTTCGAATAGAATATGGGCTCTATCCTTTTGTACAGGCCTATATACGAACCTATGATCAAGAGATGAACCCACTTGTCAACCTGAATGGGATGAATGTTGGACTCATGGTTAAAGGACAGGTTTATAACCCTGAAAAGAAACAATATATTCTTCAGTCGATTCGTAATCGACAAGAGGCTATTCGAACAATATTGGTCATAGACAGTAGTAAAACCATGGCGGGTGCTCCTTTCGACGCATCCTTGAGAGCAGCGGCACGATTCATTGATGGCAAGCGTTATCAGGATCAGGTGGCTATCCTTGGAATGGATGACAGTAAAGAAGGTTATGTGTTGATTTCCAATTTTGAACGAGATCCAGGTGCGCTGGGGAGAAGACTTGCTGATTTACATGCAAATGGCCAAAAAACCAGACTTTACGATGGTATAGCTGCCGCAATGCAACTCTCTTTAAGCGTGGATGCAGGCGGAAATAACACATCTGATGCCGCATATGTTGCAACAACATCTATTATAGTTTTTTCTGATGGAAAGGACGAAGGAAGTGCTATCAGCAGGGATGATTTGATGAATCGAATAACAAATATGACGATTCCTGTTCCTGTTTACTCTTTAGCATATACAAAAATTGACTCTAAATTTCTGAAAAACCTCCAAGCAATTTCGCTCAATTCATTCGGCAAATATTATCATATACAAGAAGCATACGATAAAATGACACGGAGTGTTGAAGATATTCAAAATGTACTACAAAGCGATTATGTCTTGACATTTCGGGCATATCTGCCAGTTGACGGTGAGTCTCACGGCGTTAAAGTGGGCATTGAATATCCATCGGGAAGTGGAAAAGTTCGTTATGAGTCGAGCACTTTTGAGGCTGTTGCGCCTCCAAACTTTCAAGCAATCTTGGAAGCACAGAAGAACTTGGATGCGGCTTTGCCAAATCTCACGGATGCCAATCCTTACATGGCTAATACATTTTCTCCTCAAACAAACTCAAGTACCCCCTTTGTTCCCCCTTCTGGTGCGAATACTTCTGTGAAGGCACCAAATGGACAACCAGCCAAATAATGCATTGCATTGGTTGATTGACGCATGGAAGCTTGTCAAGAATTGGATGATTCGACTGAAGGGATTGCCTATCTTATAGCACTTGATTCAAGTTTTTCTAATCGTGAATATAAACTTGTCCCTGCTGGAACTGTTGTCGGACGTGATATTTCGCAATGTGACATTGTTGCAGCAGGGACGACCATTTCGAGACGTCATTTCCGGATTGAATTTGACGTCGATCAGGCTAAATATCGCTTAATTGATCTGGATTCAAAAAATGGAGTATTTGTCAATGGGCAACGAGTAACAAGTTTTGAACTGGAAGACAGGGACGTAATTGGTCTTGGGTCTTCCTTCATTAATCATTTAAGATTTCAACTATCCTCCAGTAAAAGTACTTCGTGGACAACGCAACTCCCCCCCAGACAATCTTGGGTTATCGGCCGTATTAATAAGGTTGATATTGCTCTTCCTTTTGAACCAATCGTTAGCGGATGCCACGCAGAATTGACAAATAGGTCGGGACGACTTTTCATAAAAGATAATGGCAGTCTTAATGGGACCTGGCTTAACGGCTTCAGGGTTCGAAAAGCTACCGAAATTAATTTTACAGATACCATTGTTATTGGCAACACCTCATTCCATTTTCAACTTAATTCTGATGGCGCTCTTTCGGTAAACCAACTTGAAGGCGGCGATGATATCAAATTAGAGTGTGTTGGGCTCACCTATGAACTGCCTAGGGTAAAAGGAAAAAACAGTAAAATTCTCGATAATATATCGTTGTCTCTAAAGGCTGGTGAGTTTGTAGGTATTCTTGGTCCAAGTGGGGCAGGAAAAACATCTTTTTTAAAGGCTCTCAATGGATATATCCCTCCGACATCAGGGTGTGTTTTGTTAAATGAAACACCGTTGTATCAAGCCTTTGAGATGTTTCGCGATTCTATCGGTTATGTGCCGCAGGACGATATTCTTTACACAGAGTTGACTGTTTTAAAAAGTCTCGAATATGTCGCTCAATTACGACTACCCCCAGATTTACCAGTTGAACAACGAAATAATATTATTGATTCAACCATTGAAGCGTTAGGATTAAGCCATGTTCGTAACCAACGAATACATCTACTAAGTGGAGGACAAAGGAAGCGTGTATCTATTGCCGCAGAATTGATTACTCGTCCTAGTATTTTATTCCTTGATGAACCCACTTCTGGTCTCGATCCATGTGTTGAAGAAAAACTGATGCGCCATTTTCAAGAAATGGCCAGAAAAGGAACGACCGTCCTCATTACCACGCATATCCTCTATAATCTTTCCATGCTTGACAGGGTGATTGTTCTATCACGGGGAAGGTTAGTTTTTTTTGGAAAACCTGATGAGGCTCTTGCATTTTTTAAAAATAGTGCTCCCAGTATTGAACGACCTGCACAGATTTTTGATGTGCTTGAGGCAGAAATAGATCTTGAGTTACAGAATATTCCAAAGCAGAACCAGGATGTTAAAAGAGCGTTGGCGGATAGTTTTGCAAGTGCGTATGAAAAATCGCACTATTTTTATAAGAATATTAGCCGAGAATTCTCAACTTTTGGTCGAGAATTATTTAATATTAAAGAGTTAAGGGATAAAAGTCTGGAAAGTGCTGAAAGCAATCCCCAATATAAGCAACTCTTAGCTAAACCTCTTGCTGAACAACAAAGGAGGATACGACTAGGTGACTTACTCTCTTTACGTTCATGGACAATTCTGTCTCGGCGACATTTGGATGTACGTTTTAGCTTTCTCAAGAGATCGATTGTTTATTTGCTTATTCCAATTTTATTAGCCTTGATTACAATCTCGCAGAATATATCGGGATTTATTACAGATGATGAGGTTGATGGAAGATTACATCTTATAAATACTCAAATAAATTCGGGGGGGATTGCCTTTGAGAATCAGATTAAGTCTCTTTTATCTCCTGATGGTTACAAGGATCAACGCAGTGCCAGTCAAATCATATATGCAATCAGACACGAAGGTGTTGCAAATCTTCCTATTCCAATAAGTGTATTGCTGATGTTTGTGATGGCAGGAGTTTTTCTTGGAACGACTATATCTTGTTTGGAGATCTCTGGTGAAAGAACCATTTATCAGAGAGAACGTATGTCACATCAGCGAATACTTGATTATATCGGATCCAAGCTTCCTTTTTGTCTGTCAGTTACTTTTTTTCAATGTTTCATTTTTACAAGTGTCTGTTTCTTAGATCCCCATATCAGGAATATCCAATTTTTTGCTTTGATATTAGCCATGGTTTCTATTGCATGGACCTCTGTTGCTATCGGATTATGCGTTAGTACCTTGGACCCAAGTCCTGGTCAATATTCGTTTGTCCTGGCGATTCTTGTTGTATTGCCTCAGCTCATATTGTCGGGTGGCTTGGGACCCGATTTTTATAATGGTATGGGGACTACAATGAAATATTTTGCAAACATGCTTCCTGCACGCTGGGGGCTTGAATTGTTATTCTCCGTGATATACTTTGATCAACCATTTGAATCGACTCATTGGATTCCTGGATTTGTGCAAAAAGCTTTAGGGTTCAATTTTGGCAGCAATGTCTATTGGAGATGTTTGTCTATTCTGTTTGCACAAGCTGCATCCTGGATATTCTGTTGTGCATGGATATTACGACGCCGTGATAATATTCGTTGAACATTTTGATCTTAGCTGTCTGATAGTGTGGTGCTATCACAATTGAAATCGATCATTACTTATCGGAACTGACATGATTGGCAGCAACGTTTCACGTTAAACACCGCTTAGAAATAGCCAAGCGTCTTTGATTATGCACCCCATGAACGACAGACTATTGTGTCTCTTGAGTCCAATGACCCAATCTTATTGAAAAAGTTACTATGATTGATAGGCGGCTTACAGAAGAGAATATGGAAAAACAAGGTACTCTTTTCCCTTCAGATTCTATATTGACTCAACGCTTCCGAATTATTCGATTGCTTGGGGCTGGGGGAATGGGAAATGTATACTTAGCAGAAGATTTACAGCTTTCACGATTCGTTGCTATAAAGACAATACGGCCTGATTTAAGCGCAAATGAGGAAGTAAAAAAACGTATTGCTCATGAATGCCGCATGCATGCAGCTATAGGGATGCATGCCAATATTGTTGCTCTCTATGATAGGATGGAAGAAAACGGTAATGTTTACTTGATCATGGAATACGTTGAAGGCGTATTGCTGTCCGAGTTGCTTTCTTCCCAAAATACATCGCTTGCATCTCTAAAAGTTGACGATGTCCTTGGTGTAATCTTACAAATTCTTGAGGGGTTATCCGCTATTCACCAGAAGGAAATTGTCCATAGAGATATAAAACCATCTAATGTTATTATTAATAATCTCCACTCAGGTAGGCTTTATTTAAAACTAATGGATTTTGGCATTGCTCGTGCTGAGATTGAAGACTTAGGACTGACTCGATTGACCACTCTTGATACCAATGGACCGGGGACACCTCACTATATGGCACCCGAACGTATCGATCCAAAATTGTTTGGCAATTTATGTGCAGCGACCGATTTGTATTCCGTTGGTGTTATTCTGTTTCAAATGTTAAGTGATGGCCCGCCATTTCGTGGAACGATGACAGAAATTTTTATTGGCCATCTGACCCGCCCACCCGATTTAACTCTTTTGAGAGCTGATATCCATCCGAGACTTAAGGTTATTTTGGAGAAGGCTTTACAGAAGAAATCGACAGAACGATATCATAATGCCAATCACTTCATACATGATATTAAGCAAGTTACAGAACCAACCAATTCTTCCCTGAGCGATAAAGTAAATATTGAAAAAACATTGTTGGCTTCCGATCTTCAGTTGAAGGGATGCACAATTGAAGCAACTTGTGTTGATACTACGAAGGTAAATATCCACCTCCAGAAAAAAAATAGGCGAAACAAGATATTGTCTGTGATTGGTGCTCTTTCTATTCTGCTTGTGGTTGGTTTTTTTATTTTTCAAATAGTGATTGACAAAATATCCAAAGAAAAAATATCTACTGACAATAAAGAAAATAGTGTTCAGCGAAAAGTGACCGAGCAACCATCTGAGAATGTTGAACAAAAGTCTCAAGAAATAGAGACCAAAAAAATTGAAAGACAGCAAGCACCGCAATTAGAAGAAGCTGTTGAGCAAAATGTTAATAAGGCAGACCAGGCACTTACGGCATTTGAGTTGGCTAAAAAGAAGCAACCGATTGAAGCTGCTGTTGCTGTTGAAAGTGTAGGGGGGATGGAGCAGAGAAAGGCATCAGTAAATATCAACAGTGCTCTATCCAATTCTTCAACCCAAAAGAATAAAGGGACGGGTGGCAATTCAAAGTGCCAAACGCTTCTGAAGAACTTCAAGCTTGGTGATTCATCAACCATGCAACAATATCGAAAGGAGTGTGCAAATTGAACATCATGATGAAAGCAAAGGCAGGTTGTTTGGGGATGCTGACAAGATTCCCAAGTATTTTCAGCATAATGCTAATTAGTTTTCTCTGTTTAAGGTGTGCACAGCCTCGTCTTGCGCTTGAGACACCACTGTCCTATGAAGTAGCTGTAAGAATGGCGACTCATGATTTATTGGTTCAGATAAATAATCAACAAGAAATCATAGAAAAGTATAAAAATCTGACATTTGTGACAGATACAATAATTAACGCCGACACTGGAGATGAAATCAAGATAAGTAAACAAATTGCCGATATCGTTGCAAAAACAGCAAAAGAAGATT
>DMAP01000401.1:0-1226 GCA_003446975.1 Clostridiales bacterium
AAAAAAAAGAGTCTTTATTTTTATTGTAGGATTTAGCCTTGACTTCGATGATATCTATATGATGATCTTGCTTAACCAAAATATCGGTCCGGATGAAAAGATTCTCATGCCGAATAGCCGCCTCGTAGATAATCACCTGATCTTTTTCAAGCAAGGCATTGGTCTCGTCCAAGGCCTCAACATAATCCAATGACTTGATATCATGTCCACCAGGGAAATAATACTTGGCCAACTCACCCACCTGGTAGCCCCCATCTGCCAGCGCAGCAAGAAACGGATCCTCTAGGTTCTGGTTGGCATACTGTTTCTTGCCCGTATAGTATAGTTTGGTCGGACATTCCAGGGCCAGTTTGAATCTTGACTTTGTAAGATATCTCATATTATCCCTCCTGCAAGTGCCTCACCTTTTCTTGGCTATAATGCTCAACCACATCTCGTCTTGTCTCTCTTTTCTTACATCATGGGTTTTGATGACCTCAACAACCTCTAGATTTTCAATATCGTTTATCATAATAAGCAGCTTATCTTCAGTGAAATTGGTAAACCATCTGCCATCTTTCACATAATCTACCTCTCCAGCTTTAAAAGACATGAAAAATACACCTTTTTGTTTGAGGTAGTTGGCATACTTAACAATCATTCCAGGTAGGTCTTCTAGCTTAACATGCAACAAACTTGCACAAGCCCAAATGCCGTCAAATTTCTTATCTGTTTCAAAGTCCTCGAAGGTTGCGTGAATTACACTTTCACCCAATAACTTTTGGCAATGTTCGACCAGTTCTTTAGAGCCATCAATAGCCAACAATTCATACTCCTGCGCCAAGAACCAGAGACTGTCACGCCCTGAGCCACAGCCCAAGTCCAAAACAAGACCATTGTTGGGAAGATAGGATGCAAATCGTTCCAATAGTTCTTCCATGCTGGCGCTCATGGTGTCAGTTATGTACTTTTCTGAATTTTTATCGTAGTAGTCTATTGAGTTCATTAGGTTCCACTCCTATAAAATAAAAAATCACATCAACTCAAGCTTTCTATCTCCAAGGCCATGTGATGTGACTCAACTTTATTTATTACGCGTCTGACTGTTTTGGAATACCGCATCGTTATCCCCCGATAAATTTTTGCTCCCCAATGTGAAATGTCATTGCTTAAACGATATTGCTATATTATATCATGATTATCCGATGACTAACAGTGCTAAGACTCCCACTTCTATAAGTGGGAGA
>DMAP01000401.1:1241-2594 GCA_003446975.1 Clostridiales bacterium
TTTCAAACGCCACCTGAACCCAAGAACCCTGTTGATGAACTCTTTTGTGAAATGAATTTCAATTAGACTTTATAAAATGCTGATGTATATACTACATTTTATACCCTATTAACAGTTATCTATTCAACTTTTCATTTTACCTGTCTCTATTTATATTATCATACAATGGTGCACTATTTATGCAACAATGTGAAATTTTCAAATACTCATCTTAATTATTTTCATAAATCCCCTCATAAAACGCTATACTCACTTCTTCCAATGATCTGATGGCCGGGTCAAAATCTATTTCTATAAGGTACTTATAAAAGTCACCATCGTACTTATAGATAACAAAATAATCTTCATAGCCGTAATAATGCTTTGCCAGGTATTTTGAGAATCCCTCCACCAGGTTCTCCTCGCACCAGCCAATCCAATCGTAACTATAGTCATATCCTGTTCTCCACATGGTTTCAAAGCCATCTGCTTCTTTCATTTTTTCTGTCACAGCTACAAAATCTTTGGATCTGGTGAATGTCTGGAACAGCTCATGTGAAAACTCGTGAAAGGGTGTCAGCATCAATGTATTGTAATCATCGATATTTCTTTGGATTGTCGAGACCTTTTGATTCTCATATGAAAATCCCATCGCTCCCATATAGCGCAGTGTGTAGTAGAAAAATGGTTGATAGTCTTTGCTGAATAGAATGCCTGATTTTTCTTCCATAAAGGTCATGATATCCGGGTTGTTCCCTTTTAGTTGAGCATTGATACGGTCTGCCTTTTGCTGAAACGCTTCAGTATTGCTTTCCAGGTAGTCTTTGAGATGGTTTTCATAGAAATAGGGAAAGAATATCTCAGCTGACTTCACCCATGTGCTACTCTTATTGCTTTTTTTGATGCTTGCAATGATATCTTCAACAGAAGCATCATCTGTCAAAGCCGTCGTTGTGTTCATCAGCGGCCAGGCATGGGTGTTGTTGAAAATATTAAGCAGGTGCTGTTGCATATCATCCGGCAATGCTTCGTATGTGGATGTCATCCATTTATAATGCCTGTAGATCTCATCTCCAGCAGTGATATAAGCGCTCCTTGTAAAATTGGCGTCATTGATTCCTTGTGTCTGGTATATTTCATATGCCGTATCAATCAGCACGTATTTTAAGACAAGGCCCTTGACAACTACAGGACCATGGACACCTGTTCTTTGGGAGAGCTTTGCTGTTCCTGTCTGACATCCACTTAGGATCAACATAAAGACCAACAATACCAGTAGTATTCGTTTCATTTTATCCATGCCTTAATCACATCCGTTTTAATTATTTATGATGTTTTAATTTTATCAAATATTTCAACCTTATACTATTAAAA
>DMAP01000192.1 GCA_003446975.1 Clostridiales bacterium
GCAGCTGATCTGTTCGTTTTAATTTGAGGATGCATCATGCCTAAAATTAAAACGAACAGATCAGCTGCGAAAAGATTCAATAAAACAGGCAGCGGTAAGATAAAGAGAGCACAAGCCACGAAAAACCATTTTACAGGCAAAAAATCCGGCAAAAAAGTCAGGGGTTTGAGACAGGGAACTTTAGTTTCTGATGGTGATTTCCAAAGAATATGCAAGTTAATTCCATATAAATAGAAGTGAGGAGGTAGAACAATGGCTAGAGTAAAAAGAGCAGTACATGCAAAGAAAAACCACAAAAAGATTTTAAAACTTGCCAAAGGCTATTATGGCGCCAAGAGCAAGCTATATAAAACAGCAAATCAGGCAGTGATGAAATCGCTGACATACGCATACGTTGGAAGAAAACTCAGAAAGAGAGAATTCAGAAGACTATGGATTACGAGAATCAATGCTGCTGCAAGATTAAGCGGACTTTCTTATAATAAGTTCATAAACGGTTTGAAAAATACCGGGATTGAGATCAACAGAAAAATGCTTGCTGAGATGGCAGTCAATGATCCTGACGGCTTCAAGCAATTGGTTGAATTAGTTAAATAAATCAATAACCGTGATGAGCGGTTATTTTTTTATCCGATGACTAACAGTGCTAAGACTCCCACTTTTGTCCGATGACTAACAGTCCCTGGATAACGGTTTCTAAGGTTCAGATGGCGTTTCCAATGCCAACTTAACCCAAAAATCCTGTTGATGTAAATATTTGACAAAAGTGGTATAATGAAAAAATGAACGGGATAAAGAGGTCGCTATGGAGAATCAAGAAAGTAATTTAAACAATCTCAAAATCCATCCATCCCAATTTTTATTGCTGTGGTTTGGTGTACTCATTTTTGTGGGAGCCACTTTGCTCAATTTGCCATTTGCTTCTGTGGATGGAAGAAGCATAGGGTTTGTTGATGCGCTTTTCACCGCTGCATCAGCGGTGTGCGTGACAGGCTTGACAGTTGTCAACACAGCGACACATTGGACGTTATTTGGAAAAATTATCATTGTTTTGCTGATTCAGATCGGTGGGTTAGGCATCATGACCATGGCAACATTAATTGCATTTTTATTTGGCAAGAAAATCACACTGAAAGATCGACTATTGATGCAGGAGGAAATGAATACTACAACATTGCAGGGTATTGTATTACTGACCAAGCGAGTCCTGTTTATGACAATCGGCATAGAGTTTATTGGTGTTATATTGCTCTCTTTTGTGTTTGTGCCTGACTATGGTCTTTCTCAAGGTATCTGGTTTTCAATCTTCCATGCAATTTCAGCCTTTTGCAATGCTGGATTTGATTTGCTGGGCAACAGTATGATGGACTATGTCAACAACCCGTTGTTGAATTTCACTATCATTTCACTGCTCATCATAGGGGGTCTCGGGTTTTATGTTTTAATGGATATCATTCAGAGAAAGAAGTTAAAGAAGCTTTTGATTCATTCTAAAATTGTATTGTTGATTTCAGTCGCTTTGCTAATATTTGGATTTTTGATTGTTCTTATATTTGAATATGGCAATCCAAGCACGCTTGGAGGACTGAATCTACGTGGCAAACTGATGAGTGCCATGTTTTTATCGGCAACACCCCGTACAGCTGGTTTCAATACTTTAGACACAGCAGCCCTAGGACCTGTTACCACATTTTTCATTATCATGCTTATGTTTATAGGAGGATCACCTGGTTCGACAGCCGGAGGTGTAAAAACGACAACTGTCGGGGTGGTGATCATAGCGATTATCGGCTTGGTCAAGGGTAGTGAGGATACAGAGATTTTCAAACGAAGAATACCGGTCACCATGATTTTGAGAGCAATCGCAATCATAGGGATAGCATTTTCATTAGTTATTCTAACGACGACTATTCTGCTTGTATCAGAAAAAAATACAGGATTCTCATTCATTGATATAATATTTGAAACCGTCTCTGCATTTGGGACAGTTGGATTATCGAGAGGTCTGACACCCCATCTGACAGATGTTGGAAGAATCGTTGTGACACTAACTATGTTTGTGGGAAGACTAGGACCTTTAACGATAGCATTTGGCATAGCGCAGAATCAACATAAGAACAAAGGATATTACAAGTACCCCGAAGGGAAAATAATGGTAGGATAGGAGATAGATATGAAACAGTTTGTTGTAATTGGATGTGGAAGATTTGGTTCAAGTGTGGCTAAAACCTTGTGCAAATTGGGTTATGATGTTCTGGCAATAGATAAGGACCCGGATAAAGTCCAGGAGATAGCAGAATACGTTACCCATGCTGTGCAAGCTGATGCCAATGATGAGAATGCATTGAGAACCATTGGCATGAGAAACTTTGATGTGGCGGTGGTTACCATCGGGTCGGACATCCAAGCGTCGATTATGGGAACACTCCTTGTCCAAGAGTTGGGAATAAAAAAGGTAATTGCCAAGGCACAAAATGAACTCCATGCCAAGGTGCTTTATAAAATTGGCGCTCATAAAGTTATCTTTCCGGAGAGGGATATGGGAATCAGAGTTGCACATAACCTGGTGTCATCCAATATTCTTGATGTCATTGAGTTCGCACCGGATTACAGCATTATCGAGGTTGTGGCAAAAGATGATTGGACTGATAAGTCCCTAAAAGAACTGAAACTACCCAACGAATTCGGTGTAAGTGTCATGGCGATCAAATCGGGTGATGATTTGAATATTTCACCATACGCCGAAGATATAATCCGCAGGGGTGATACCTTGATCGTCATTGGTGACAATGCAAGCCTGAAGAAACTGGAGCAGGAATAATGCTAACCAGCAATGACAACCCTAGAATAAAGACAGCCCGTGTATTACAAACAAAAAAAGGAAGAGACCAACTGGACTTGTTTTTAGCCGAGGGAGAGACATTGGTCAAAGAATACACGACCTATAGCGATTGTGTTGAATACATACTGATTTCAGAAAAGAAGGAACAAGATTTATGGGACTTAAGTCTTTTTGACCATTATTATGTCAAAGGAAGTGTTTTTGATAGCATAAGCAGTACCCAGAATTCACAGGGAATTGTTGCTGTCGTGAGGAAAAAAACTTATAGCTTGGAAGAAATAACGAAGAACAATTTAATTCTCTATGCAGATTCAATCCAAGATCCTGGGAATATGGGAACTATCATCCGATCCTGTGATGCCTTTGGCGCTAAATCGATCATTTATAACAAAGGCTGCGTTGATATTTTCAATCCTAAAACAATTAGAGCAACCATGGGATCCCTAACACGCCTTGCTCATTTTAAGACAGATAGCAATTTAGAAACACTTTTGGCTTTAAAAGATCTAGGCTATACTATTTTCTCGGCAGTCGTGGATAGCAATCTTTTTCTTGAATCGATCAACAAATTTGAGAAAGCTGTTATCATTGTGGGAAATGAAAGCAAAGGGATAGATCCTGCCATAATCGACAGCAGTGATACTAGATTCAGCATTAGGATGAATGGTTCCATTGAATCTTTGAATGTTGGAGTTGCTGCCAGTATATGCTTGTATCATTTCGCCAAGATAGCGAATCATCCAAGAATATAGATATAATTGTTGAAAACCGCTATATCATTTGGTATAATGGAAAAAATATGTAAATACATTGATGGAGCAAAAAAATCAAGGGTATGAATTTAAAGAGAGAAATGACTAGGCTGAAAGCATTTCAATTTATCTTGATTCCAATTTCACTCCGGAGTTTATGGACTGAACAGATGTAGGTTCATACGGGATGACCGTTAATCTAAATGAGAAGTAATAAGAGTGGTACCGCGGCACTTCGCCTCTTTAGGGTGGAGTGTTTTTTTATATTCAATTATAAGAGAGGAGATATAATGGAACAAAAATTAACCAAAATTCAAAGAGATGTTCTAATGCAAATAGAGCAAGTTGACAATATCAAGGATCTCGAGAATATCAGAGTTCAAATTCTGGGGAAAAAAGGTGAATTGACTTCGCTTCTGAGAGCTATGGGTTCTTTGTCACCTGAAGAAAGACCGTTGATTGGCAAAATAGCAAATGAAGTGAGAGAAGTCATCAATCAGAAGCTGGAAGAGGCCAAGGCGTCTATCTCTTTAAAACAACAGGAGTTGGACCTTATCGAAGAGAAAATAGATGTCACCATACCCGGAAAGTTTATCGAAGTTGGCCATAGGCATCCGTTGATGCAGGTCAAAAAAGAGTTGGAGGATCTGTTCTTGAATATGGGATATGACGTGGTTGAGGGACCGGAAATTGACACGGTTGAGAATAATTTTGATGCGTTGAACGCACCTGAAGACCATCCATCAAGAGATAAGACCGACACTTTCTATATAACGGAGAACTTATTGCTGAGAACGCAAACCTCACCTGTACAAATTAGGACCATGAAGTCAAGGAAGCCACCAATAAGAATAGTTTCCGCCGGCAGAACATTTCGCTTCGATGATGTTGACGACACCCATTCACCTATGTTTCATCAGATGGAATGCCTCGTTGTCGACAAGGGTGTCACAATGGCAAATCTAAAGGATTCAATTGACAAATTTGTCAAAGCATTGTTTGGAGAGAATATGAAGACACGATTCAGGCCTCATAATTTTCCATTTACCGAACCAAGTGCTGAAGTGGATGTTTCGTGTCTCAAATGCATGGGTAAAGGATGTGAAGCCTGTAATTATACCGGATGGAGCATGGAACTGCTGGGTTGTGGCATGGTACACCCCAATGTGTTGAGAAATTGCGGCATAGACCCGGATGTATATAGCGGCTATGCTTTCGGTATGGGTATAGATAGAGTTACAATGGTCAAGTATGGATTGGGCGATATCAGACTGCTATTTGATAACGATATTAGATTCTTAGAACAGTTTTAGGAGGGGAAAAGATGTTGATACCAATTAATTGGCTCAAAGAATATGTGGATATAGAGAACATTTCAGTCAGGGAACTATCTGATGGACTTACCTTGTCAGGATCTCATGTGGATTCCATCATCAATCTCAACAAAGGGATTAGGCATGTTGTCGTAGGGAGGATTTCGTCATTATCTGCTCATATGGATGCGGATAGTTTAAAAGTGGCGCAAGTGGACATCGGTTCAAAAACAGTGCAGATTGTGACAGGCGCAACAAACATCAAAGTGGGGGATTTGGTGCCAATAGCCTTGGATGGTGCTATTCTACCTGGGAATAAAAAAATAACAGATACAGAAATAAGAGGATGCCTATCACAAGGAATGATGTGTTCTTATGAGGAACTGGGTGTCGAAGATAAGCTGGTTCCAAAAGAATCTAGAAATGGCATACTTGTATTGCCGACTGATTTCGAACTTGGATCGGACATCAATGATATTTTGGGTTTTGATGATAGTATCCTGGATATTGAAGTAACTTTCAACAGACCGGACTGTTTGAGCATATTAGGTATAGCCAGGGAGTCTGCTGCGACATTTGAGAAAAAGTTCAAATTTCCAAAAATTGAAATCTTAAGATCTGAAGATGAGATTAGCCAATATCTTAAAGAAGTCAGAATAGATTCTCCAGAGTTATGCACCAGATACTATGCCAAAGTAATCAAGGATGTGAAAATCGGCCCTTCTCCGCTATGGCTCCAGAGGAAAATCATGGATGCAGGGATGAGACCGGTCAATAATATCGTTGACGCGACCAACTATGTCATGATTGAAATGGGTCAGCCATTGCATGCATTTGACCTGGAAAAGATGCAAGGCAGAAAGGTAATCGTTAGAGCAGCCAAAGATGGGGAAACAATCATGACTTTGGATAAGGAAATAAGATCATTAAGTGGAGATATTTGTGTTATAGCAGATGAGGAAAATGCCCAATGTATCGGTGGCGTCATGGGAGGATATGACTCGGAAATCACGGAAAACACACAGTTGATCATTATGGAGTGCGCCAATTTCAATCCGAAATCAATTCGTTTCACCTCGAAAAAGCTTGGTTTGAGATCAGAAGCTTCCTCAAGAAATGAAAAGGCTTTGTCACCAAGAAATGTATCCTATGCCAACGAGAGAGTATGTCAGATAATAGAGCAAATAGGCGCTGGCACAATAGTCGAGGGTCACTATGATGTTGGAATAACAGAATTTGATGAAAAAACCGTCACAATGAGACCTTATAAATGCGATGAGTTGCTTGGTGTAAGCATTGACAGAAACAGAATGCTCACGATATTGAATTCATTGGAGATTGAGAGTTGGATGGAAGGTGATGACATTGTATCCAAAATTCCTCATTTCAGACCTGATATTGAACAGGAAGCTGATCTAATCGAAGAAGTTGGGAGAATTTATGGATTTGAAAAAATTGAGCCCAGCGCACTGAACGGGGACATTCTAAAAGGAAACAGATCAGATTTGGGAAACCTTGAGGAAAACATCAAGGACTACTTAACTGGAATAGGATTCTTTGAGATTACTACATACTCGTTCATTAGTCCTAAAAAATATGCCATGATGAATCTCGACCAAAAGAGCGGTTTAAATAGAGATATCAGAATCCTCAATCCTTTGGGCGAGGATTTCAGCTCAATGAGAACCACATTGCTTCCCGGCCTGATGGACGTAGTGGCTAAAAACATCAACTACGGCAATAAGATAGGAAGACTTTATGAGGTCGGCAATATATTCAGATCAGAAGAGATACCATTGGTGGATTTACCTCATGAGATTCGGACCTTGTCGATGGCAATGTACGGCGATGTTGATTTTTACCAGCTTAAAGGTGTTGTTGACAATGTTATGAAGCGATATCAGATCGAAGTTGAGTATGTCTCTGCCAGCGATAATCCGTCTTTCCATCCGGGACGAACTGCGTGCATCTATCACAAGGATATTTGTTTAGGTATTATGGGAGAACTACACCCTGGAGTCGCAAAAAAATTTGATATAAAAGAAAGGATTTATATTGCCGAGTTGAATGTGGAAAGGATTTTATCTCTTCAAGTGATTGAACGAAAGTATTCAGAAATAGCAAAATT
>DMAP01000086.1 GCA_003446975.1 Clostridiales bacterium
GCAACAAAACCAGAGATGTCTTGTCTCCAACCCCGCCAGTGCTGTGCTTGTCCACCTTTATGCCATCAATAAACGACAGGTCAACTGTTTCCCCTGACTCAACCATAGCTTTGGTCAGAGCGGTTGTTTCTGACAAATCCATTCCTTGGAAATAGATTGCCATAAGCATAGCAGACATCTGATAGTCCGGTATTTCACCCTTGACGTAGCCATCGACCAGAAATTTGATTTCTTGTTCAGAAAGCTGACCGCCATGCTTTTTCCTGTTGATAAGATCGTAAACTCTCATTCCTATCACATCCTATATCAAAAGATTCTTGATGCTTGAATTACCAATGCTGTTATCTATATCTAGAACGTCCAGAATGGTTTTGGCGATTATGTCGAATCCTATCATAGTTTTAAGATTTGTAGGCTGTATGTATTTATGGTAGACCAAAAGTGGCACATACTCCCTGGAATGGTCAGTACTCTCGGTTGACGGATCGCAGCCGTGATCTGCCGAAATCAACAACAGGTCATCCGGTTTCAGAGCAGATAGTATTTCCGGAAGTTTACTGTCAAAAGCTTCTAAAGCATTGCCATAGCCTTCGATATTGTTTCTATGCCCGTAAAGCATGTCAAAGTCCACCAGATTGGTGAAAATCAAGCCCTTGCTGTCACGTCGCATCTCACTCAAGGTGGCTTCGATACCGCTCTCATTATTCTTAGTGTGTATGGCCTTTGTGATCCCCCTGCCAACAAATATGTCCTCAATTTTGCCGATGGCCACAACTTCAAGGCTTGATTCTGTGATATAGTCCAGCATGGTTTTACCGGTAGGCTCCAGTGAGAAATCCTTACGATTCTCTGTTCTTTTGAAGCTACCGGAAACGCCTAAAAATGGCCTTGCAATGACTCTGCCCACCGCATGCTTGCCTCTCAAAATTTCTCTGGCTTTCTTGCAAATATCATATAATTCACCAAGGGGGACGATGCTTTCATGGGCAGCGATCTGAAAAACACTATCCGCTGATGTGTAGGCTATAATACTGCCTGTTTGCATGTGCTCCGCTCCCAACTCATCGATGATGGCTGTGCCGGATGCCGCTTTATTACCGATAATGCCTCGTCCGGTTTCTTTTTCCAGGGCCTCCAGAATCTCGTCCGGGAATCCATTGGGATACGTGGGAAATGGTTGATCAAGAACAACACCTGAGATCTCCCAATGTCCTGTGGTAGTGTCTTTGCCGGGTGACAGCTCTTCCAGTCTTCCATAGGAAGCGATAGGGGTGAGAGTGTTTCTCTTGATTTCATCCAGCCCCACAATGTGGGTCAATCCCATTTTTTCCAGGTTTTCAAGCTTGAAGTTCTCTATATTTCTGTAGATATTCAGTAGTGTGTTGCTACCCTCATCCCCATAAAGATGGGCATCAGGCATTGCGCCTATCCCAACGCTGTCAAGAATTATCAAAATTACTCTATTGATCATATGACCTCCTCAGGCTCTTGGGTGTGACTTTCTATATATTTCAAAGGTGCGTTTTTCCTGTGTTTTAAGATACATCTGTATGGCACTGATACTGTTTTGTCCGAACAATACCTGCAGCGTGTTTATATCGGCCCCGTTTTGCAGCAAATGGATCACAAAGGAATTTCTTATGATTTGGGGTGTGATCCTTTTTTTGATTCCGGCGCCTCGGGCATATTGTCTGATGATTTTCCAGAAGCCTTGCCTCGACATATGCGCTCCGGAGAGATTGAGAAACATTGAATCATCCGCTGGGTCAACAATGAGCTCCTTTCGCCTTTCGGACAGGTATGTCTCCAAGTAATACTTTGCCTGGCTTCCGACAGGCACCCTTCGGGTATTGTTCTTTTTATTGATACTAAGGCTCTCCGATGACGAATTGTAATCACCTGTTCTCAGATCCAGTAGCTCGCTGACCTTGATGCCTGTGGAATACATGAGCTCAAGCATGGTTTTATCCCGATAGCCCTTGGTGGAGGCGATATCGGGCAGACTTAGGAGCTTATCGATTTCCTCTGATGAAAGGTACTCAGGCAGCTTTCTGTCAATCCTTGGGGCATGAATGTTGTTGGAGGGATTTTTGACGATGTCTCCACGATCCTCCAAAAAATTATAGAATGATTTGATGGAAGAAAGGCTTCTGGATACAGTGGCTGCGTTTTTGGACTTTTTCTGCATATCCAGCATATAAGTCAGAATCATGGACTTTGTGACACTCAGAATATCCTTCCTGTAGGTTTCCTTAATGTACTTGTAAAAAGCGATGATATCGCCGATATATGCCGATGAGGTGTTCTCAGATATGTTTCTTTTGTTCCTCAGAAAATGGCTGAAATCATTTATATGTTCGCTCATTCAATTCCTCCATACTATATCTATGGTCTCATGTATATCATACCACAATTTGTAGTGTTTTATAAGTATCGACAAGAAAAAAACTTCCCTTTTCAGGAAGCGGATAAATGCAATTTGTAGTAGAAAAGACCAATAATTGTTTTTGAGTCCACGATTTCCCCATTGGCTATTTTTTCCAATGCCTCATCTAACTCAAGGGCAATCAAATCGATAAATTCATCCTCATCATTCTCCAAATAATCAGCAACCAGGTCTCTTGCAATAAATAGATGGATTTTTTCGGTGCAGAAGCCAGGGGATGTGATAATCTCCATGACCTCTTCCAGCTGGGTGGGACGGTGTCCAGTCTCCTCGATGAGCTCCCGTTGTGCACAATCATAGGGACTCTCTCCCTTTTCCAGCTTGCCTGCCGGTATTTCTATCAGTACCTTTTCCACCGCTTTCCGATATTGTCTCACCAGCAATATCTTGTTGTCATTGGTGATAGCCACTATAGCGACCGCTCCGTTATGCTCCACAATCTCCCTTATGGAGATATTGTCATTTGGGAGAAGCACCTCATCCACTCTGAGATTCAGTACCTTACCCTCATGTATTCGCTTGCTGCTGATTGTTTTCTCTATCAGATCATCTCTCATTTGACTTAACCATTTCCTCTGCATTTTTCAACGATATCTCTGTGATGTCCAAACTGCTCAAAAGCCTGGCGACTTCTCTGATTCTATCCTGATGATCAAGCCTGGTGACAGAGGAATAAGTGCTTTGACCGTCTGTCAGCTTCTCGATGACAAAATGGGTATGGGCCGCAGAAGCTATCTGGGGTGAGTGGGTTACGCAAATCACCTGGTGGGTGGCGGATATTCTCTTGATTTTCTCTCCCACCATATGGGCTGTTTTCCCGCTGATCCCCGTGTCAATCTCATCAAATATCATAGTTGGTATATCGTCTATTTCGTTTATGATGGACTTGATTGCCAGCATGATCCTGGATACCTCGCCACCGGATAGTATCTTGTCAAGCGGCATCAGATCCATGCCAGGGTTGGTGCTGATCATGAACAGGACATTATCCCTGCCCAGTTCGGTGAAAGCTTCCATTTTGGTCATGCTGATCTGGAACCTGGCCTCTTTCATGTTAAGGGAATGCAGCTGGTTTTCAATTTCCTGTGCGATGATGGTCGCCTTGCTTTTCCTTATATCATGCAGCTTATCTGACAGCGATTCCATACGGACAATCACTGATTTCAGGCTATCCTTAAGCCTGTTGATCCTCATATCTATATTCTTCAAGAGATCCAACTCGCTTACTGCCTTGTCTCTATGGATCAACAGATCCTCAACTTCCATATTGTATTTTCTTTTGATGTGATTTATGGCTTCCAGCCGCTGCTCCAGAAATGAGAGTCTTTCATCATCAAGATCCCTGTCATTGGCGTAATCTATCAAATCAAAGGACAATTCCTGGCTGGAATCGATGATCAGTTCCATTGCCGATTCAAATCCCCTGAGTTTCTCATCAAAATGGGATACCCTCTTAATAGCTTTTAGGGCTTCGGAAAGCATATCCGTGATGGAGCGGTTGTCATCGGTGAAATACTCGGCTGCCTGGAAGACGTTTGATTTGATGTCGTTTAGGTTGGACAGTATGTTATACTCCTCAAAAAGAGTCGATTCTTCACCTGCTTTCAACCGTGCGCTATTGATCTCATTGATTTGGAATTCAAGAAAATCCATCCGGGCGGTTTTGTCCCGATTGCTTTTCTCCAGAGCTGCAAGCTCGTTTTTCAATCCCACATAATCCCTATACAGTGATTGATAGTCGCTCAAGAGGCCGTTCATCTCAATGCCGCACATCTTGTCCAAAATCTGGATGTGCTCGCTGCTGTCGAGAATGGACTGCTGCTCATACTGGCCATGGATATCCAGAAGATAACGGGATATCTTTTTCAGAAAAGATATATTGATCAGGATGTCGTTTATCCGGGCTGTAGATCTGCCATTATCCATCACATCCCTGGTGATGATGATCGTGCCATCTTCAGTCTCGATACCCTGCTCAGCCAAAAGAGCCAGCAAGGGAGAATTTTCCTCAATATAAAAACTACCTTGAACAGTAGCCTTGTCGCAATCTTTTCTAACAAATCCTTTATTGGATTTTCCACCAAGGAGCAAATTCAAAGAATCAATAATCATGGACTTTCCAGCACCGGTCTCCCCCGTGAACACGTTGAAACCATCTGTAAAGTCCAGAAATATTTTTTCGAATATGATAAAGTTCAAGATGCTTAAATTAAGCAGCATAAAACCTCCGTTTAATTGATCAGGGAATACAGGTTGTTGATGATGTCATCCACTGACTCAAGCTTTCTGACCGCAACAAATACGGTGTCATCACCGGCTATGGTGCCGCCCACATCAGTCATTTGCAGGGAGTCTATGGCAGAGCCGCATATCTGGGCTGCGCCGGGAATTGTTCTTATAACAACTATATTCATAGCCGCATCAATGGAAATGATGGAGTTCTTGAATATTCTGACAAGCCGGTCCGATATGGAGTTCTGGCTTTCTTCTATGGTGCCGTATTTGTACTTGCCTGTGTTGGATGTGACTTTTATCAGCCTTAACTCCTTGATATCCCTTGAGATGGTAGCCTGTGTCACATCAATTCCCATACCCTTAAGCGTTGTTGCCAAATCTTCCTGTGTTTCGATTTCTCTTTCGTTGATCAACTCAAGAATCTTTGATTGTCTTGCATATTTTTTCATTTTATCTCTCCCGATAGTTCATATACTTCTCTATTATTATTGCATATTTATACACAAATTTCAATTGTTTAATTCAATATTCGCTAAATTTACTACATTTATCATTGTATCCTCATTGTCCTTGAGTCCCATCAATCCAGTATGACGAAAATAAGCCAGGTATTCAATGTTTCCTTTCGCACCCTTGATGGGCGAAAAGCTCAGATCAATCAGCTCGAATCCATGATCAGCCCCATAAGTGATGACATTTCGAATGACATCCAAATGGGTTTTCTTATCCTTTACTATCCCATTCTTTCCAACCCTATCACGCCCGGCCTCAAACTGGGGCTTGATCAGTGTTACAGCCTCAGCATTATTGCCGGCTAACGCAGCCATATTGGGAAACATCAGCTTCAATGAGATAAATGATACATCCACGCTGTAGAAATCTATTTTATCCTCTACCAAGGTATGGTCCATATACCTGAAATTGGTCCTTTCCAATACCATGACCCGTGAATCATTTCTAAGCTTCCACTCCAGCTGTCCATAGCCCACATCGACAGCGTATACCTTTCGGGCACCGTTTTGGAGCATACAGTCCGTAAAACCTCCAGTGGAAGATCCTATGTCCATGCAGACCTTATTCCTCAAATCCAGCGAGAAAACTTCCTGGGCCTTTTCAAGCTTATAGCCTCCCCTGCTTACATAGCGCTCTTTTTCCCTGACCTCTATGTGTGACGACACATCTATCCTGGTGCCTGCCTTGTCGACAATATTGCCATCTACCAGCACATCACCTGCCATGATGGCTCTTCTAGCCTTTTCCCGGCTTTCAAAATAATGATTCTCATGTAAAAAAGTATCAATCCGTTGTTTTTCAGACATATCACACCTAAACCTTGAACTTGAAGAAGCGATGTATGAATTTCAGAAATTTTGCCGCATACAAAACAATCCGGTTTGCCTTGTTGATGGCTACATCCTTGCCGATTGCCTTGCCGCCGACTGTTAAACCGGCAATCATGCTGCTCATGACGACCGTCAGAAAAAAGCCTTCCTTAAACCCGTAGTCACGTATCAGGTTGATGACGATGATGGTGCCCGCGCCACCGCTGATAATACCTGAGATATCTCCGATAACGTCGCTGCAGAAACTGGATACCTTTGCGGCGTTCTTAGTGATAAACAGGCAGTAATAAGCGATTTCAATCTTTTTTGAGGCCATGGCATGAAAATGTTTCTCATCGGCTACTGCGGCAGCAACACCGATAATATCCGTCAACACACCGATCATGATGATGACAATAAGGGTCAGAAAAGCAAAATAGATATTGAGATTCTGCAAGATCGTATCTGAGACAAAACTAAAAAAAGCGGCCAATATAACTGTAGAGACCGTTATAATAATGACCCATCGATTATTGAATTTATTTATTTTATTTTTCTCCATAATATCTCCAAATGATTAAATGGCAGTACAACAAGTAAAATTTGCGGCTTAGGTTCAGTTGGATTTCCCATAGGCCAACTGGATGTCGCCAACCAGCGGTTTCCCTTGAATAGCCTCTCTGCATAGTCGCCTGACACAGTACTGAATTACCACTTAGTCCGCACTGCAATCCTTGCCATACTTCCTGAAAAGGATCAGTCTAGGAGTTTTCCTCAACAGCTTTTCTAAACTCTAGCCTCTTTTGCAGTAAAAATTTCAGCAGCATGGTCCAGCAAAACATGAGCTCCTGTCTCGCCCTACTTTAATCTGCATCCCATTTTACCACTCAAGGCAGGCTACGCTGATGTCAGGTTCACTGCACATCAGGTTTTCCTAATACTAGGTCTCCACGATAGGGGGGTCTACGCCCACATGCCATTGTGGATCGCCCCAACTACCTTACTTCCAGAAAAGACCCTCGACTGGGCGTCGAAAGCCCAAACTAGAAACTTCATCGATTTGCCCTTCGACGGATTTTTAGGCCCGCCTTCAAGAATAGATAGACTGACTAGAATACTGAGCCATCTTATCAAACAAATTATAGCATATCCAATAATTTATTTCAAACGCTCATTGATTTCCTGAAATTTATTGGAGGCTTCAGCCAACAGTCCCTCACAGTACTGATGCAGTCTTACACCCTCTTCATAGTTGGCGAGGGCTTCCTCCAGTGTCAAGTCGCTTTTGTTGAATGAGTGGATCAATTGGTCCAATTGCTTAGCTGCCTCTTCAAAGGTCAGATTTTTCATTACTTTTCTCCTAAATCCGTTATAGTAGCTTTTGCCACATGTTGAAGATTCTCAAGGGTAACTTTGTCTCCAGGAGTCAAATCACCCATATGCTTAACAAGTTGATTCTGTTGATTTTTAATAAACACAAAGCCCTTTTGGCATATTTTCTGATAGTCGTTTTTACTCAAATCCAAATGAATCTGATACAGCATGTTCTTTTTTTCATTGATATATTTTAAATAATGACTTGATATATTAGACATTTTAGCCATTATCTGATCCTGTCTTTTTTCAATGAAATGGGTTGTGTTTAGAAATCCAAGCCGCTCTTTTTGAAGGTTTACATAATACAATTTACGTGAACTATAGTCCTTGAATCTTTCGTTCAGTTGCTCCCTGTAGGCTGGAAGTGCGTTGATCACAGTCTTATAGCTCCTAATGGTCAGCTCGGCTGCAGCGGTAGGCGTCTGCACCTCCCTATCAGCAGTCATATCAGCTATGGAAAGATCTGTGCCATGGCCTATTCCTGTCAGTATAGGAACCTTTGATTTGAATATGGTATCAGCAAGTATCTCATCGTTAAATGTCTCCAGATCCACCTTGGATCCTCCGCCTCTAGCCAGGATAATAATATCGCATTGGTTAACCTCATTGAAGTGCTTGATACCGGATATAATGTTAAAAACGGCTGTTCTGCCCTGAACAAAAGCATTATAGAACAGAATATCCAGACCCAAATTGCACTCATTGTAGACCCGCTTGATATCCTCTATCACAGCGCCTTCTATAGAGGTTATAATACCGATTTTTTTCGGGAATAGCGGCAGTGGTTTTTTACTGCTCGGGTCGAAATATCCCTTCTTATCAAGCTTTGCCTTAAGCTCCTTGAGATATTTGCTCTCCACACCCTCCGATATCTCTGAGACCTCATGGACAATAAGCTGATAGACGCTACGTTTGTCATAAGTCTCTACCTTGCCTTTCACGATGGTCATCTTATCCTCTGGTATCTCCATGTCCGGATCAAAGCAGACACAGCTGATGATGCTGTTATCGTCAGAGAGGGAAAAATACTTGTATCCATATTTTGATTTCCTGAGATCCCTTACCTCGCCCATGACGGTCACGTTGTTCAGAATTGGGTTACTATAAAGGATTTTTCTTATATAATTGTTCAATTCACTGACTTTAAGTGGTTTGATAATCATAGCTCACCCTTTCCCTTTTACAACAAACATAGACAGCCTCAGCTGCCTATTTTTTTTAAATAATCCTAAACCTCGGATCTTCGGCTAATATTGCCCAAAATGCCGTTAATAAACTTATGGGCATCCGAGCTGGAATATTTCTTGCTGATTTCCACAGCCTCATTGATGGATACACTCACCGGGATGGAGTCATCATATTCCATTTCACATACCGCTAGTCTAAGTATGGCAAAATCAATCCTAGCAATCCTGTTAAGCTTCCAGTCATTGGAGTAGATATCAATCAGTCTGTCGATTTCCAGAACATGCCGGCGAAAGTTCTCCGCTGTTCTTCTGAAGTAATCCACATCCACCATGATCTCAAGATATTCCAGATATTTTTCCAAATCAAAATCGCTTATGGTATCGTTGATATCTACCATGTAAAACAGCTTCATCAACTCTTCTCTGGTATCTTTTCTACTCATTTAGTCTTCTTTTCCTCTTTCACTTCCACTGCTGTTGATTCTATGACAGCCTCTTCCTTGGGGATAACAACATTCTGGACATTGACGGTGACATTGGTCACATTCAGCCCTGTCATGTTTTCCACCTCAGTCTTAACCTTCTGTTGTACCTTTGAGGCCACGTCTTGAATCTTGTAGCCATAGTCAACAGTTATGCTCAAATCTATAGATGCATCATTTTCTTTCATTTCAACTTTAATGCCTTTTGTATAGTTCTTTTTTGTGAACAGGCTTGAAATACCCTCCACAAATCCACTGGCAGCGGCATTGACACCGTCAATCTCAGCAGCCGCGATGCTGGCGATGATACTGATCACATCCACGGATATCTTAACCTGACCGTTTTTTAGTGTTTCTTGTTTTGCAGTCAATCCTTTAACCTCCTTCATTGCTGATTTTAATATCAGAATCAACAGAGTTCTTGGGTTCAGGTGGCGTTTGAGACGCCATCTGAACCTTAG
>DMAP01000261.1 GCA_003446975.1 Clostridiales bacterium
ACGTCTAACTTCTTTTGCAATAGCCAGTATTCTAGAGGGGGTCCAAAGTGATGGATCACATAATTCACTAGCTTCGATCTTTTTTGATGAGATCAAATGTTCCATAGCAAAATCATTTGCTTCTTTTTCCAACAGAGCTATGCCCTCATCAGGGCTCGAGAAGGTATCATCAAAAAAAGCTCTATTCTTTTTTTTGCCATAAAGATGTTTGACTACATGTCCCAACTCGTGGAATAGAGTAAACCAGAAATTATCAATCCGATCATGCCGTAATGAAAGAACAATTACAGGTTTGTCATCCAGAGATTTGAAAACCGACCCATCAACATAAGTTTTTGGAAGATGTGGTTCTATAACAAAATGGATTCCAAACGATTGTAGGTAGTCTTTCACTAACAGAGGACCTTTCGGATATATACTTAACGAGAGGATCTCTTCAAAAAAGGAATCATTGAGAGCATCCATTGAGAAATCATCTATCTCATCTGAAGATACCTGTGTAAGGATATGAGCTTGCCAGGCTAGTAGCGTGTTCATATCTGGTTTTGTTTTGCTTTTTGACTGTTTGCAATACACAAGCTTGGGTGTTTCATCAGCAAATTGAGTGAAAAGTTCAGACATGATTTCTTCAAAGAACTCTTTAACTTGAGAGATTTTTTTGTATTTGGGGAAATATCCTAATTTAAACATCTCAGAAATGGGATAATCTTGGGATTTGAACCGTTTTTCTGGCACCTGATTCTTTTGGGTATCCTGTAGAAGAATTTCAGCTGGTATATGAAGCTCTTCATGAAGGTTTCTCATCATTGAAAGACTGAGTGGCCGTTTCCTACATAATACCTCAGATACTTTGCTCTGGTTCCCTATGATAGGGATGAGATCCTTTCTTTTTAGCCCTTGCTGATCCATTGCAAATAAAATCGTATCTATGGGGTCTGGAAGATTAACAGGAAAGTATTCATCCTCATACATCGTAATTAAGGATGAAAATAATTCAATCTCTTCATTAATATCGTCTGATTCAGGTTGTTCCATAAGAGATTCAATATATGCTAATGCCATCTCGTAGTCGAAAGAATTCTTTATTAGTTTTGGTTTCATTATATTGTCTCCGCATTTACCTTGTCATACTCTGCATGAGTACCAATGAATCTGATGAACATGGTTTGTGTTGTGTATCTAACTTTCACTATGATCCTGTAAGAATTCCCTTTGATATTGAATATCACTCTATCACTTGGAATGATATCTGCCGATCCAAATACTTTTGTAATAGCAATTGGTTCATGATATCCAGTATTGGTTATCATGTGATACCAGGCCTCCAGTTCTCCTTTGACATCTGGATGGTAAACACCAAATTCCAATAATTTTTTTCTCGATATCACATGCATGTAGTATAATCCCTTTTCGGAAATAGTCAATAAAGTAAATCCCTATTTGGGATATTAAAGTATGTAATAGTATATGTATTCGTATACGATGCCTCGTATCTGGAAAGCAAGAACAAGAATATTCTCTTCTTATCCCATATTTTGGAGTTGATACGGTCTGAAATTACAAATCCAATATCTACAGTATTCTGTAAGGTTTATTGTCAAAAGCTTCCTGAGTTATGTGAAGCGGAAAGTTCTTTCCTAGCTTGATCCTTAAACCTGATCAGATAAGCCTTTTTCTGCAATAACTTCTTCGAACGAAGATGTCTTGCTGCGTCCTGCTCTGACATCTTCATCCCGTTTCTGTGCCAGATAGATCATTTCAAGATCACATACTTTATCTTCGAGTGCTTCCTGGATGTAATATGTTTTTGTTCTTCCTGTTTGTTTAGACAAATTATTCAACCTGTCAGCTAGTTCTTTCGGTATGCGTACTGATATGGTTTTGGTCATGAGTTGCTCCTTTTGCTTCGTTATTGTATCACACGTATTACATGTATTGGAATTGTTACTTGATCAGCATGCTTCTGTCTTTTCCCATGCAACTCATTGGAGAAAATTTGTTTCCAGGTACCGAAGTCCAGCCTACCTTGAAGAACTGATTATACTGGGCATATGGTCACCGTGGGATTCATAATGATTCACCAGCATAGGGACTCAAAGTCAAAAAAAATACTATCCAATATATATTATACAGTATATACTTTACTAAAGGAATTATCATGGGACGGACAATAATCAGCAATGACGAATGTTTCGAATGGGATGAGGAGAAAGCCATTACCAATAAGAAAAACATGGTATTGTCTTTGAAAAAGCTTTGACAGTGTTTTTTGATCCACGAAAGATTGAATTTCGTGATGCATCGCATTCCGATCATGAAGAGCGGTACCTCACAATCGGCAACGCATTCAGAAAAACGATTTTATTGGTTATTATCTGTTCAACGGAGAAAAGCGGTAGGATACGGTTGATATCCGCTCGTCGGGTTACGAAAGCTGAAGAAGGAATATACTATGGGGAATAATAAAGATTGGACGGACAAGGAAATTGAAGACCTTAAGAACAGGAGAATTGATTTCTCTGACATCCCCGAACTTACTCCCGCATACCTAGCGACTTTAGAGAGAGTCGTCCCAAGGGAACACTTCAAGCTGGTACCCATCAAAAAAGCCATCAGTATCAAACTTGACTCCGATGTGCTCGAGTATTATAGGTCGAAAGGGAAGGGCTATCAGACCAGGATAAACAAAGTCCTGCGCCAGGACATGCTCAGGGAAACTGCACCTGCTTACGGAAAAGTGAACAATGAACCCCACGAGGAAGAAGATTCCTGATACTTACTCCCCAAAAATCTTTATCAGAGCATCCTTTTTCTTCTTCATACCATAAACAGACAAGGATGGGGTCATCAGGATACTATCAGCAAGGGAGGCCTTTCCCAGGAAAGGAAGGAGTATTATGAGTATGGAAAAAAATAGAGATACAGATATCAGGGGCTTCATGGGAATCGACTTCTCCGATATTCCCGAAATGACTGACGAACAACTGGGGGAACTGAAACCCTCGCATCTTCGTAATCCTGAAAATTACCGGCCAATAAAGAAGAAAATCTGCATGTATATCGATGCCGATATTCTCGAATGGTACAAAGAAGATGGTAAACGAGGATACCAGACGAGGATAAATCAGGTGCTTCGCCAGAACATGGTGCATGAATCTTCACCAACAAATGGTAAATCGAAGGATGTTTCTGATGAAAAGGAAGAAGATTCCTGATACTTACTCCCCAATAATCTTGATCAGAGCATGCTTCTGTCTCTTCCCATCCAGCTCATAGTAGAATATCTGCTCCCAGGTACCAAAGTCCAGCTTGCCTTTTGTTATGGCTACCACCACCTCTCGTCCCATGATGGTCCTCTTTAGGTGTGCATCGGCATTGTCCTCATACCCGTTGTGCTTGTATTGGCCGTAGGGCTTCTCTGGGGCCAGTTTCTCTAGCCAGACCTCATAATCTTGATGCAACCCTGATTCATCATCATTGATGAATACGCTTGCTGTGATGTTCATGGCGTTTACTAAGGGAAACTAGTACCATTAATTTCAAAGAATATAGCGCATAGCAATATCCATAGCATTAAAAATCTGTCAATCTCTCCTGCAAATTTTTGTTCGACGAGCAATGAGAGACTCTTGCTATTTGGGAAAAGTGCCGTATAATATTAACTACATTATATATGGGTAGGGCAAAAAGTTTGTAATTGTACGCATGCTACTTGCTAAGATTTGCTAATAAATTTGCAGTAAGAAACTCTGTTCTACTGGAGAAATATCTTAGTTTGGAGGGTAGCAATGCGTAAAAAAATACTATTAATGTTGTTGTTAGCAACATTGTGCTTCTGCCAGATTTTTGCAGCATCTGCTGAGCAGCAGTTTGCATTTTTCAAGAGAACAGTTTCTCCAGTAATGAAATGGGGTGAAAATGGTATACTTACTGTGCCAAAAGCAACAACTGTAGGAAGAACAAACTCCTACTTTGGATTATTTGGCCAGCAGGCCGGGACTATTAATAATCTAGATTTATATTCAACCTCATTTTCTGTGATCGTGGGGACATCAGAGGATGTTGAACTCGGCTATACAAGGCGACAGCTGATCTGGGAGGATTTTTACCTGACAGATATGTCGATGGATACTTTCCATATAAAAGCACGGGTATTAGATTTTAATTCACCACTTCTCCCTGAAGTCTCGATAGGAATGAATGGTGTTT